>JAATVL010000147.1 GCA_014523525.1 Nitrososphaerales archaeon TH703
ATAGAGGTTTTGAAGTCATCGGCAATTGCTATTGCATTACTCTTACCAGTATTGATTCCAGCTTTCTTTTGCAGAAAGGAATTTGGGCCTCTTCCAATAGCTATCAGTAAAGTAGAACATTTCATTTTAAATTCTTTATTAGATATAACTACTGTGCATCTTTTTCCTGGATCATCAGGGGCACCCTTTTGGACGTTATTAATTAATGCGTGGGTAACATGTCCTTTTCGGTCACCCTGAAAAGACTTGGCTTGAACCAGAAACTCGAATTTTACTCCCTCCTCTTCTGCCTCCTGAAGCATTATAGGGTCAACATGCAATTCGGTCTTCGGATGTAAGCATAAAACAGTAACATTACTTTTACCTTTAGTAAGCCTTAAGGCAGTTCTAGCGCAGTCAAGGGAGGTGTCTCCGCCACCAATCACTAGTATATCATTGCCTAAATCGTACTTTGGTTTTCTCAAATAATTTTCCAGTCCTCCTGAGAAAACGTTTTCAAGAAATTCGTAACCGCTAATTACTCCCTTAAGATTACTCCCTGGAACGTCGATATTCACAGTATCTCTAGACCCAGTGGTAATTAGAATTGCATGATTTTCCTCAAGTAGCTGTGATAATGGAATATCCTTTCCTATGGTAATGTTCGTTCTAATATCCACTCCCATTAATTTAACCTTCTCAATTTCATCTATCAGTACTTCTTTAGGTAAATGATAATCGGGAACTCCGTACCATGCGGTTCCTCCCGCCATATTGGATGACTCGAATATTGTTACCTTATGTCCATATCTCCTGAGAAGATCCGATGCTGCAAGTCCAGCCGGTCCAGCGCCTATTACTGAAACCTTTTTTCCCGTGTCTTGAGCAATAGAGGGAGGTGGTTGTCGATGCTTCCTCTCCCAATCCGCTATATATCTTTGAATTAGACCTATTGCGATTGGTTGTCCTGACCACTTTAACACACATGCATCTTCACATAATCCTTGTAGCTGAGGACAACACCTTGCAGTCACTCCGAGTAATGGATTTGTCTCCCGGATTCTCTCATATGATGTTTTGAAGTCGCCCCTCGCAGCAGCCTCGTTCATGCCGCGAACATCGAGAAGAACAGGGCATGCATCAATGCATACCGGAGTTCCACATAACAAGCATCGTTCTGCTTCTTTCATTACCTCTTGCTCAGAGTAAGGTTGTTGAACTTCTGAAAAATTGGTCTTTCTTTTTTCCGGGTCGGCTTTACGAAAAGGAAATTCTCCAACACGGTTGGGCTCAACCATCTATAATGAATGTAATCTGCTTAACTTATATTGCTTACACCAAAGTTAGACTCATGTCATATTTTATCGAACGGGAGTTCATTCAACCTGAAGCATACAGCAAATAGGAAATTGTAGCGATGAATAATCCAATATCAGCTAGTTCGTTATCTAGGCGTACGCGGTGTCCTCCCTCATGTTGTCCCAATCCCGATGCTTCACCTACGGATGTACCTCGAAATCTCTTTATTTTGTGCCGTAATGTGTAGTGACCATGGTCAACATCTGAGAGATTCGGATATGGAAAGTTATCTAACCTAGAAATGTACCTAGTAGAGCTGTTTACATAATCTATCCAAGACTTTCCTTCAGGATGACTTGCCAGCATGTAAAACTTACCTTTATGTTTGAATAACTGTTCCCTAACAACAAACACTTCTTCGCCTGTATGGATTTCGCCCGTTTCATGATGAGAAGAATTGTTTATGGCTTTTCGCACTGCGTAAGAAAATGGTCGACGCTGACCGTCTACGATATTACTAAGCATCCACTCTTGCTTGTCTTTGTATCGTATGAGCTTAAAACTAAAGCCTTCATGTTTTTTTATTTTAGCTATTTCTTGTTTACCTGAAAATATAATTGCCTCTGAATCTTTCAGCCTTTTCTTAATTACAAACTCAAAAGACATTTGTTACTTACTCTAGAATTTGCTTTATTGTAACATATTTGTTTCTCAATTGAATGCAACAAGACAATAGGATCTAATGAATAAAATTTTTCAGTTCTCGCATCCAATTCCTATCCTTTGGAGATTCAGGAGATTTAGTAACTCTTTAAACAAACTTCAAACCTTTAACAAGTTTATTGTACATAAACACAAATATGACAAAAAATGCAACAAGTATCGATAAAGTATCCAAACTACTAGACGTACTGGATAAACATATGAAGGAAAAAGATTGCCAGCACACACCTAGTAAACTTAAAGAATGTGAAAGTTAACGACTTGTTACATTATTTTGTTTCAATAACAAATTCACATTGGGTTTCATGAATTTAAATGGACCTTCAAAATAGTAACAAGCAAAACGAATGGTTTAAGAATGGAATTTTTGTTACCATAAGTAAGTGCGCCTAATCCTATGGCCTATACAGGCAGACCTTGATTATAATATTCTTGATAAATTAGCGAATGATATTTCAAAAGAATTTGAAGATCTCAAATTAACTTTAGATGTACACATTGATTTAAAGACACCCACCAGCTTTCAATCTTCAGTTAATAAACGTACAAATCAATGGAATTCATTCAAGATACTAGAATGGCTTAACAAGTTCAAGCCCAGTAAGGCAACACGGATACTTGGTATACTTGATTTAGACGCGTATTCGGACGGGTTTGATTTTGTATTTGGTGAAGCATTTTATAGAGGAAGAGTAGCCACAGTGTATCTCTCTAGGCTAAGGCAGGAATTCTATGGCTTAAAGCCAAATACGTTGTTATTTTATCAAAGGTTGGTTAAAGAAGCTATACATGAGTTAGGACATGTTTTTGGTTTTGACCATTGTAAGAATTCACAATGTGTCATGTATTTTA
>JAATVL010000148.1 GCA_014523525.1 Nitrososphaerales archaeon TH703
CGAGGCTTACAGTGAGATGGCAGAAGAAAAAATGAGAGAAATTGAAAATGAAGCACAAACAAAGTGGGGAATAAAAAAATTAGTTGCAATTCATAGGATCGGCAATTTAAAAGTCGGTGAGACCAGTATTATAATTGGGGTATCTTCTGAGCATAGGCACGAAGCTTTTGAGGCATGCAAATATATCATAAATAATGTGAAAACTCGGGTACCAATTTGGAAAAAAGAAATATCTGAAGAAAGTCAGAAGTGGACTGATGGAATCTTACTTGGGTAGAGAAGGAATGAATGATAAAAAGAGCAGGGGCATGTTTGATGTTGCTGCAAAGCCAGATTCCTACAGAACCGCACGAGCACAGGCAGTATTGAACATCGAAGCTAATACGGCAGTATTGATTGGCCAAGGAAAGTCACCCAAAGGTGATATTGTGGAGGCAGCGAAAATAGCGGCTACTTCGGGGGCTAAGAAAACCTGGGACCTTATACCATACTGTCATCCAATACCTCTAGATCACATTGAGGTTCAAGTATCAGTAAGAGCACGAGAAATTGAAGTCGACGTAGAAGTTAAAAGTATATGGAAAACAGGGGTGGAAATGGAAGCACTCAGTGGAGCTTGTATCGGTGCATTGACCATATATGATATGCTAAAACCCATAGATGATTCACTATTCATCTCATCTGTCAAACTTGTTGAAAAGTCAGGAGGAATAGGTGAATTTGCAATTAAGGAGGGAAAAAAGATCAGAGCGGGTGTGATCGTCGTCAGCGATTCAGTTTCAGCTGGAAAGCGAGTAGATAAATCTGGAAAATTTATCGTTAAAACTTTAAAAGATAGAGGTATTGACGTGGTCGAATACAAAGTAGTGCCTGATGATAGTTCTGTTATTGAGGAACTCTTAATGAAATATTCAGATGATCTCCATTTAAACTTGATATTGACTACTGGAGGAACAGGACTTGGCATCAGGGACTCAACACCTGAAGCAACAAGTAAGGTCATAGAAAAGGAAATAACTGGAATTGCCGAGGCAAGCAGAGCATATGGACAGAGAAGAACACCCTTATCTATGCTCTCAAGAGGACTTGCGGGCGTAAGGGGAACAAGTCTAATAATCAATATTCCTGGAAGTTTAAGGGCAGTATCTGAGTCCTTAGATTTCTTATTTCCGGGGCTAGAGCATGCGTTCAAGATGATGGAGGGACACGGCCATTAATGAACTTTTATTATTAATACTTGTTCCTCTTTTCTTTGCAATTAGTTTTATTTATTCTAGTGTTGGATTTGCAGGAGGAAGTAGCTATATTGCCATCCTAGTACTTGTTGGAGTAAATCTGTACACCATCCCGCCGGTGTCATTGGCTCTGAACATCGTTGTGGCTTCAACGGCTCTCTTCAATTATTTGAGAGCTGGTCACTTATCGCTTCGTATTTCTATTCCGTTACTAATCTCAGTACCATTTGCTTTTATTGCCGGTTCTGCTGTACTACCAGAAAAACTTCTCATAATAATTTTCGTAGTTTCCCTTTTTTCAGCTTCGGCCATGCTGCTATTAAGTGGCAGCCAAATAAAAATAAGGCAGGAGAAGATACGAAAATTAAATCTAAGTCTACCCAGGCTTTCATTAATCACATTACCATTAGGTGCTATTCTAGGGACTGTTTCGGGCCTTGTTGGTATTGGTGGAGGTATCTGGTTATCGCCAATCTTGATATTAACTGGTCTAGCAAATCCAAAGACAGCTGCGGCCTCAGCAAGTTTATTTATACTCACAAATTCGGTTAGTGGGCTTGTTGCCCATTCAATTACTAAGGAAGTTGATTTTGCACTGATTTTACCATTGGCCTTTGTCGTCCTTCTTGGAGGATTTCTAGGTTCCAGGTTGGGAGCCTTTAAACTGAGTCACGAAAAATTGATTTTTATTGTAGGAATTATAGTAGCAGTCGCAGGGATAAATTTGGCAAGTAGGTTGTTTAAATGAAGTATTTCTAAAATGGAGGAAGTGTTTTTTCTAAATCGTTTGGGCTTTCTATTGGGTTACCTGATGAAAAAGACAAGCCAGGCAGTATGTTTATTTTTACTTGCTGTCCTCTCTTTAACATTCTTATGGGTCCGGGTACCAAAATAAAACCATTTGTTCTTGTTAGAACCGTTATATTGGTGGTTTCCCCAGTTATAGGTATCGCGTGAAATTCACCCGAAATTGATCGCCACATCTTCATATATACTATTTTGGTAAAGTCTTGATATTTTTTTCGCGCATTCCAATTTTCAGTAAGTTTAGCTGTGATAAAGGGTTGGAGAAAAGTTTGTAGACCTAACATAGATCTTATGAGAGGCTGGACAAATACAATATAGGCATTCACAGCTCCTTGTATCGGGCCAGGAAGAATAATAACTGGCTTCCCTTGAAGCGCAGCAAGGCCCGTTACTCTTCCACGATCAAGTTTTATTCCATGCACTAGAATTCCTGGTTTTCCAATATCATTAACTGATTCAGCGACAAGATCCCGCACTCCGACAGAAGATCCGCCCGTTGTTAAGATGATTTCACTTACAGATAATGCAGACCTAATTTTGTTTTGTATCTTGTAAGTGTTGTCAGGTGTGATCCCAAGGTCTAAAGGAATGCCACCTGCTGCCTCAATCAAATTAGATAAGACTTTGCTATTAGTATTCAGTATTTTTCCGCGTTTTATGTCTGTAAATTCATCTGTAAGTTCATTGCCTGTAGGAATAATTGCAACTCTTGGTTTTTTAAAAATTTTTAATTTTCGAATTCCTAGCATTGATAATAATGCTATGTCCTGAGTTCTAAGAACATGTCTTTTCTTTAGTAACAAATCGTTACGTTTGATTTCACCCCCCTTATAAGATACAAATGATCCTTTGGGCAGCCACGTTTGAATGATAATTGTATTATTTTTAGAATCAAACTTGGTATATTCAATAGGAATAACAATATCTGCCGAGGTGGGAAGGACTTCACCAGTTGGGATTCTAACTGCTTGTCCTGTAAGCAGGATTTGCTTTTCTCTCTTTCCGGGTCTTCTCCAAGGAACTACCTTCAGCCTAACTGGCCGTTGTTGAGAAATCCTCTTAATATCGCTATATTTTATGGCAAATCCGTCCATGTGCGAACAGTTCCTTGAAGGTATATCAATATTTGATATTATATCAGTCCATAGGACGCGTCCAAGTGACTCCTCAATAAAAATTATTTCTGCCCTTGGCCTGATATTTATTGCATTTAGAAGTCTGATATAGCTAGCCCTTACTGACGTATAGGATGAAGGTGTCCAGTGCATTTCTATTGTATAGTTCAATTAATATTTAAGACAATACGACCCAGAGAATGGCTCGTTTCAATCGAAAGTTAGATGTTACTTTTCAGGACATTGATCTTATGCCTTAGGGTTCAAAAGTCTGAAGACTGCAGATTGTAAAATCTCTTATCGACAGTAAATTATTGGGATAGGTGAAGACGATAGTAACTAAGCCGACAATATTTATCTGAATCATTTCTTGCAAAAGTCCTTCATCACACTTTTAGATACTCTTTATATAATATGATTTGGTCATAGGTACTACTTTTCCAATTGTCAATACAAATGAATATTATCATATTGGTGATCGGATTTGGTGTAGCTATTCTTATGTCTGTATCATCAAAAGTCATCTTCAGTCAAGACTTATCAGAGAAGGATAGCCCGGACAAAACTAATGTCAATAATCAGAGCATGATGATGCCTGGTGGGAATATGACTTTTGGATCCTCACTGGATAATGCTAGGATGCATTTAATGGAAGCTATCATGAATCTGAATGAAGGAGACATCAAGGGGGCAATTATGCATATAAATATGTCAGATCAAGGTATCAAGATGCATGAAAAAGAGATGATGGAAATGATGAAAATTATGAAGCCGAACATCTCGGGGACTATGCCTGATGGTCAAAATAAAACATCATAATTACGGGAAAAATAAAATTAGATAATTAATTCAACCATTCCAATTAGCTTGCTTCCAACCAAGCAAAGCAATTTGCCAGTACACCGGTTTTAGTTTAAGCTAGGCTGGCTTGAAAAAACCTTAAATCGTTAAAATTCAACGTAAGTACGTGGCAAGAAACCCACGCAGAAAAACCTTGGTTTCGTTTGTTGCAGGTTTAGCGGCTGGAGCAATAGCAGTTGCAGTGTCACTTATATTAAAAGAGACCAGCAACGGAACGTTTCTTCCAGAGATTGCTTCTCAGGCATTATTTTCAATAACTCCTGGAGAATTTGAATCACAGGCAGTTGAAAATTTTGGGCCTCTTGCAAAATATTCAGCCCTTGTTGGATCAGTTGTTGCTAATATAGTAGTTTTTGGAATTATAGCAATTTTTATTGATAGAGTATACGCTAAATTGAAAAGGAAAGGATATTTACTGAAGGCTCTATTATCCTCTGCTATATCGTATACAATTTTCATATTCATAGCGTTAATGCTAGTTACACTAATTCAATCAAGAAGTGGTATACAAATCGTGCAACTACCTGTTGTAGTTCTATCGCTTATTCCACCCCAACTTGCATTTGGATTTGTGTATTCTTCATTCTTTCAGGGGAGGACAACGAGAGAAGCGCTGGACGTACTTGAGGGTAGTTCTGATAAATCAATTGATACTGATACTATCGACATTAATTACAGTAGGAGAGCATTCCTTCGTTTAGTAGCCGCCTCAGCTGTAGCATTACCCATAATTTTCCTTGGGTTAGATAGGCTGTTTTCTAGACAAAATGAGATACAAGAACCATCTTCGGCTTCATCTAATTTGTTACCACCGGCCGGTCCTATACCTACCGGGTTCAGGGATCCAAATCTTGCGCCACTTCTTGCTTCTGAAGTTACTCCAACCTATCTGTTTTACAGGATAGATATAAACCCCATAGTTCCACAAATCGATGCAAATTCTTGGAATCTTTCAATTAAGGGACTGGTGGAAAAACCAATCACAATTAATTATGAGCAGATAAAATCAATGCCTTCTACAGAGGAGTATGTGACATTAGAATGCATTAGTAACAAGATCGGAGGTGACCTAATAAGTACTGCTCTTTGGAAAGGTGTACGTCTAAGAGATCTACTTGAAAAGGCCGTAATCAAGCCAGATGTAAAATACTTGGTGTTTAGATGTGCTGACGGGTATGATGTTGGAATACCTATAGAGAGATCACTAATGGAAGGCACTATACTGGCGTATGACATGAATTCTGGTCCTCTTACCCCAAAGCATGGTTTCCCTGTTAGGGCAATTGTACCTGGTCTTTATGGAATGATGAATCCAAAGTGGTTAACAGAAATTGAACTGGTAGATAGCGTTTACAAGGGCTACTGGCAGCGACTTGGATGGTCCAATAGCGCAGAGGACAATACTGGCTCGTTCATATTAATTCCGGGACAGGCGCCTATAAGACAGAGATTCAGAAAGCTAGATGAAACTAGTGATGCATCGTACGGCAATAAAGTTCCAATTGCTGGAGTCGCATTTGCAGGAAATAGGGGAATAGCTAAGGTTGAAGTTAGCACTGATGGAGGGACTACCTGGAAAACAGCCCAAATGAAGGATCCTCTCTCGCAGTACACGTGGGTACTATGGACAGCTGGATATGTACCACCAAATAAAGAAAATTATAAGATCGTAGTTCGAGCAACTGACAAAACAGGAAAGATTCAAACAATTGAAATGAGACCACCTTTTCCCAATGGTGCTACTGGATACCATACAATAACAGCATAGGAATGAATTACCGATTTAAACTGTCAACTATCCAATAGTCTTCACTTTTCGATAGCGGTATTACGTAAAAGTGAGTGTAACCAAATCTTTCATTATCAAAAAGTTAA
>JAATVL010000149.1 GCA_014523525.1 Nitrososphaerales archaeon TH703
AGCTGGGCAAGAAATATGACCCTAATCGTGTCGTTGTAGATTCTTAGAAAGTATTAGGCCTAGATCCCGGATTGGGTAGCTCGGCATTTGGTGTTTGTTTGTTGCAAGTTGCTAATGGCAGGATTCAAGTATTGATAGCTGACGAATATGAAAGCCCCCGTTATCTAGAAATGGTGGAGAAAGTAATAGCCATTATTCGCGGATTAAATAGAACGCAGGTCGATCAGTTTTATCTTGATTCTGTAAAGATCTACGTTGATGCTGCTACTCATGAGTTTATTACTACTTTGAAAGAGCTGGTAAGTGAAACTACTAGATGTGAATACATTCAGGATAAGATGCTTTACTGCAAGAAACACAACTTGGATTTAGCTCGTTATATGGACGTCATTCCGGTCCCCTTTTCTACCTCAGCAAAAGACATGTTGATTCATACTAAAGAATTGTTAGATTATGAACGTCCGTTAGTGGCAATAAACCCAAAACTTGATAAGTTAATAACATCATTAAGAACTGCAATATTAGACGCTCTAGGAAAACTTTCTAAAGAAGATACAAGTTACGATAATGTATTGGTTGCTTTTCGCTTAGCATTAAAGGGAATAAAAGTGGTGAAAAAGGAGAGGGAGATTGAATAGCATTATATCACTAATTATTTTGGTAACAACACTTTCATTATTATTTGCTCCAAGCCTTGCAAGTGGTGAAATTAAGGTGACTCCTCCGACAAACTGGCAACCGGATCCCGATAATAATCCGGATACAATGTGGTGGTATCAAAAGCATACCAAAAGCACATTTGCAATAAACAAGGGTCCTACCAATATGTCGTTTCCACTATTCCTTGTAGGTCCAATTATGGCCCAAGCTTTTGCAGACCAAGGAATATTAGAATCCGTAGACCAAGTAACATTTGGTCATAGCAACTTTGGGTATAGGTATTTCCTGAATCTTACTTCTCCCTCAAAACTCGCAAATACTTCTACTTTTATACAGCCAGGGAGTATTTTAGATTTGTTAGATAAGGGTTATGATGTTCCTTATAAGGGGATGTTGATTTTAACGGAAAAACAAGGCGACTTGTATGCAATAGTATTAATGAGTCCAAAAGAGAATTTTGATTCTGTATTAAATGAGATCAACTCGACTATTGATTCGATTCAATTGAGCAATTCGACAGGAAGCTAACAGAAATATCTTTTCTAATTTGTAAAGTAACTTACCTAACGGTGTGTTCAGATTTCTGTGAGCAATTAGGATTTTCTTTAAATGTGAGTATTATTATTAAAAATCCTTAGATTAGTGAACAAAATATTAAATTCATTAACGACCTGTTTATTTAAATCGTAGAAATTTGAAAATGATTAACATTTTTATATCAAGGGATCTCTTTCATAAAACGTGTTTAGGCAGAATGCGTATTTTATTGCATTGGTTTTGTCAATTACCTTGATTTTTTCATCTTTTAGCTTTCCTTTCTTGAACCTGCCAATTTATGCTCAATCTCCTGCAACTCACGTTTCTCAACAGCAATACGATAAAATTAAGAATTGTGCTACTGATCTGAGTAAGAAACCTACTCCCACAGAATACCTAACATATTTCAATTGTGGTCATGTCTCAACGGATCAAAGCGGAAGAACTGTACGACAATTCACACTTATTGTTCAAGAGCATCAAAAAATTCCTATTTCATATGAAGGGCATATATTTGATGGATGGACATTTAATGGTACTATACCTGGACCGACTATTAGAGTTACAGAAGGCGATCTAGTCCGTATCAGAGTTATTAATAGCAACGAGAATGAACATCCTCATTCGCTTCATACTCATTCTATCCACTTCGCCAAGAATGATGGCGTTTCAATGGGTGGATATCCCGGAGGTGCCATTTCACCAGGTAGAAGTTTCACTTATGAATTTATTGCACAACCTTACGGCGTATATCCATATCATTGTCATGTAGATCCAATAGCAGATCATATCAACAGGGGATTATATGGAATGATGATTATTGATCCAAGAGAGCCCCGGCCACAAATGACAGAGATGGCTATGCTTCTTAATGGTTATGACATGGATTACGATCAAGAAGGACCTACCCATCTGCCTCCAGCTGCCCTATTTGAGCCAAGTCAAGGTGAAAAAGATGCCAAATTAACTGAAGGTGCCAATAGCAACGAGACTAGCACAGATGCCAATGTTACTGAAGGTGCCAATAGCAACGAGACTAGCACAGATGCCAATATGACACATGTTTCTGCTACTCCAGCTATGAAAAATACCGGTGAGAAAGATGTTGAGAAACAAGATGCCGGCGACAGTGAGAGGGATAATGAAATTTACACAGTTAACGGAAAGGCATTTGAGTATATGATGCATCCAATTGTGTTACAAACCGGCAAACAATACCGAGTTTACGTTGTAAATATGCTGGAATTTGACCTGGTCAACTCAATCCATATCCATGGTTCCATGTTTGACTACTATACTGCTGGTACTGATGAAACATCAGATTATAATACAGACATAGTAACGTTAACACAGGGAGATAGAGGTATTATGGAATTTACATATGACTATCCTGGAACTTACATGTTCCATGCGCATCAAGCGGAGTTCACGGATCTGGGTTGGATGGGACTTTTTGATGTTCGAGGAGATCCGGTTAATCATGTTGCGCATAGTTCCACGTAATAAAACCTGAAATTATGCTGTCTTGGCCATATCACAATTAAATCAACTTAATAGCATGAAATCGAATCGAGCTTAAACTCAATTAAGCAAGTGCAGGCTTTCGTTCTGTTTCAACACCTTGAAGCAATTAAAGCCTAAATTTCAACATGGATATTTTTGCGAGGTAATCTGTAGGATATTGATAGTACTTTAGTCAATTATTATGAATCGTCAATAGCAAATTAACGAAAAATTCCCATTTCTGACTGCGTATTTTGAGTGTAGTTAGCGTCCATTATCCTCAGGGTAAATGAACTTAGACTTCATTTTTTCTGGATTCGCACTAAACATCTACCGATTCTAATTACTGGACTATAAATGTCGTAGACTTTGTGGTTTCAATACCTGCTTGGGAGGCACTTGCTAAGACTGAATACTTACCTGATGTGTCTTGATTTATCCTAAAAGAAGGTGAGAGCTCCCCATCATTGTCTGTATAATCCTTTACAATATTACCAGTAGGATCTTTGATAGTTAAACGTAGAAACACCCGATCAAGCATTTTTCCTGTTTGAGGATCTGATGCGGTCACTGTAACTGTTTGTCTCTCTCCAGCTGAAATTGGATTATGTTCTACACTAAGATCGAGATTTATTTTATTCGAATTTGAGTTATTTGTTGTATCAACTGATGCTCCTGATTGCGGAGATGAAGTTTGGGTATTTGAAGCTGGAGTTTGGGTATTTGCAGCTGGATTTGTGGTATTTGAAGCTGGAGTTTTGGTATTTGCAGTTGGTAACGGTAATTGTACATTACTTGATTGATTGGAAGTTGTAGTTCCAGTGACATTTATGCTATACCATTTAGTAACAGTTGGGCCGGTAGGTGGAACCAAACAAGTAATTTTTGATGTCAAGTCATTGAGCCCTGTTTGAATAAGATGATATTTTGAAGAATATGTGAAACTCCACTTTGAAAAATCAGCAGATCCGTTTGATCCGGTAGGCGTGGCCAGTTGATAGGGCTTTAGGTTATTCCAATCTAAATAAACCTGACATTGTGAGGATGAATTATCAGAAGATGTCCCAGATATGGTAAGTTCGCCGACAGGAACCTGTTGATTGCTGAGGGGAGATTCTATCTTTATTGAAATAGCATAAACACTAACAGATGCAATACTGATGAACATCATTAGTGCTAGAAGTGTTCCAGAAAAACCAAATAAAAGCAACTTTTCAAAATTCATATGCACTGTAATCTATCAGATTACCCTTATTTTTGTTTTTTACATTTTTTTAGCATGATTTTAACGACTATGAATGGTCTGCTATTGCATAATTATCCAATCTGTTTTTTAAGGAAAGGGGATACTTGGTAATTCAAACGGAATTTCATATTTTGTAGGCTTTGATTTTTCAGGACAATTGGAATTACAATCGTTATCATCATTATGTTTCAAGTCATTTGAATTAACGTCATTTGAATTAACGTCATTTGAATTAACGTCATTTGGATAAATGCCCTCCCTCGAAGTCAGATTAATGCTGTTTCTGTCATTGTCGATACCTCTTACCTTGAATGGGTCTGAATGCTGTATTTGAGATTTCAGTTCAGACATGAGATCCTTATTTGTACTTTGATTATTAATTAGGCTAGCAATTGGAGAATAACGTTGAATTTGAGTGCTATTAATTTCATTCTTCCCTATGATCAAATTCGCATACACATGGCCTTGCATAGTGCTCACTAATGATATTATACCGCCTATTGCAATTAGGGCAATAATTCTACTTACCATGATCTAGCCGTAATGAAATTTAGCTGAAAGCAAGTATATTTGGATTAGGTAACGAACTGCTGTATGATAGTCAAGGTAAAATCAATAGTACATAAATTAAAGTATAATTTTAGTACGAAGATTACTATAACTAAATATACTTGATATATCTTCCAGATAATTGAGATTTCGACTATTTTATTACAACTTTTGTTTTCTTGTTTGATATCATTTGAGATGTTTTGTCTCATGAGTTTCTATTTAGGTTATCATTATATCCTAATACGCCTCAATACATCTAAACTCGCTATTTTGTGGAAAATTCATCTCAAGCATTTCATTCTTCAATATCAATGTGATTAGTAAGCTATTGACTAAAGTTATGCCAGCCTATTAGTTGAGCTCTCTTAATTACTTTGTACCAGGTGTAACGTAAAAATTGTTAAGATACATCTCCGAAATCTGTTGCATTTCATCTAGATCTAGATATTTTCCATCTGATATCTGAGAAAATTTATCAATCTCCTCCAAACTTATCATTGTCGGCAACACGATCGATATTTGCTCATGAGATAGTATGAACTTAATAGCAAGCTCAGTAATATCCCACCCTTTTTTGTCGGAAATTGTCTTCATGTTTTCCACTTTTTTTAGCGCCTCATATATCCATTCCTTCTTTCTCACACTCCTATGATCATTCTTGTCAAATACGGTGTTCTCATTGACTTTACCAGTTAACACTCCTGATGCATCTGGGACCCTTGCCATGATGCCAACATTTTTTTCTTCACCTGCCTTTAGTAGTTCATTACCCGGGTCTTGTTCCAAAATATTATAAACCGTCTGCAGGCATGTAATATTATGTTCTCTGATTGCACGTAGGCCTTCTTCTTTCCATCCAATGGCTGGACCCAACGCTAATCCGTGACTTTTAATCTTTCCCTTGGTAACGAGTATATCTAACGCATTAAACAACTCTTTATTTGTGATGACCTGCATTTTTGGATTGTGAAGGCTATATACATCAATATAATCTGTCTGAAGTCTATCCAAACTTTGTCCTAATGCATATTGCAGATACTCAATGTCATGTTTCTGAGGTAACTCATTGTGTCCTACTTGTTCAGCGTTGTACATGTCATATCCCCATTTTGTTGAATAAACTATTTCATCTCTCATGCCTTTGAATGCTATCCCTATTAATTTCTCACTTTTTCCTTTCCCGTAGATGTCTGCAGTATCATAGAAATTGATACCTACATCATAAGCTCTTTTTAACATTCTAATCGCTTCATCATCTTCTATTTTCTTACCCCACCAATCCAAACCAATGCTCCATGCCCCAAATCCAATCTCGCTTACTTTAATATCACTTTTCCCAAGTCGTCTGTATCTCAATTCCAAATCTCCTTAAACTTATCATAAATTTTTTGAAAATCATCTTCTTTAATAACTGGTTCACATTGATTAAGTAATTCGTCAATGTTATCATATGAATTCCCATTCTTCTTAGTCAGCTCAATTTCTATCCATGATTTACATCCGGCCCATTTTGGATTAACACTTATTGGAATAGGTTCAGGCAGTTTGTAAACCCTCAATAGAAGGGCATTCACTGGTTTTTTTGGATTGTACCTCATTCTCATGTTAACGTATTTTTCATTCCATATATGATACTTCTCTAACTTGGATAATATCGTTTCATCATGGAACTCCTGCATTGCCTCAATTCTTGCTAAAATCCTTATAATATTTGATTTGTCTTGGGCAACTGAATCATATCCTTTTAAAAATAATTCGTATTCTTGTAAATAATTTGGTTGCAAATATTCTTTTGATTGGTGTTCTAGTGTGGGATACAAGAGGAAAATTTTTTGACTAATCTCAAAACCATTCTTGTATTCTAATATCCCACCCTTCCGTAGCAATATTGATTGTTTGGCCTCCTCCAAAGCTCTACAAACAATAGACCATTCCTTCAAAGCTAACATAGTCATCCTAAACTCTTAATTATATCAAAAATTTTTTTATGAACACAAACTATCATAGGTGTATCTCTTACAACATATCTGTTTACCTGCGTTTCACGAAGGTTCATGATCAAGTCTTGAAAATCCATCAAATTGTCAGTCTCAAAAGCCAACATAAAATCTTGATCACCCATACCAAAAGAATAAGAAGTATTCAATCTTATTTGTGGAAATTTCTTACCAACATTAATGTGCTCTTTCATCATTTCACTTCTTTTTCCAAATGGAAGAAGATACCATTCTCTTGACTTAACAAATGGATAAACGATATTGTATTTTAAACGTTTGTCATTTTCCATGAAACTTGGAGTAATTTTATTCGAATAAATTGATGGACGTGATGCCGACAAGTAAACTTCAGATGTGTCAATGTATTTTCCAAGTATAGTAGTGTATACCTTTGAACTTAGCACTTGAATTTTTTCTACGGAGTCAGAAATGCTCCATAACATAAAATCAGATTCCTTTCTCATACCAATGGTCGAATATGTCATGACCTTCATCTTTGTATTGGCAATATCTATTAGTGATGAAAACTCCTTAGCAGCCTCATCCTTTCCTATATCATTCAACCATCTCCATTTAGGATCTACTTTATAGAAGGAAAAATTGAGATATAAAGTAGGTAAGTTAGTATCATCTTTTTCATCTTTAGTCTCCTTTTGATTAATTTTTGATTTATCAAAACTCATGATAATACAGAAATATTCTGAATATTTAAATTAAATTTAGAAAGTGAGCGTTCCTCTAAAGTGTTTGGGTGTCACACCTTAAAGGAAACCAGATAAAATTTAGCATAATATTGTTAAAGTTAGGATAATAGAAAATGTTAATGGTTTATTTGTTTGAGGTCTTTAATCATTCCTTCAATATATTTTCTGTAATTCTTGTCCACTTCCTGAGCTGCAATCAATATTTTGCTCTTAATTTCCGAAGTCTCTAAGAACATTCTTGTATCCTTTGGAATACAATGACCTCCAATTCCATCTCTAGGTTCCAGAATGTTTACATTCCATTTTGTATTTACCGCATCTCTTAATTCTGCAAACGAAATACGATTTGCTTTACAAAACATATAGAGATCTTCGGCGAAAGCAATCTGCAAGTATCTGTCTGCATTTTCAATTATTTTACTCAATTCTGCTAGTTCTACCGTCGAAACAGAATACATGGGAATGTGAAGACTTCTATATGATTTGGTACCACTATAATATTCCAAATCTGACCTTTCTTCATGTTCAACTCCATTATAGAACCTAATGCCTGTTCTAAGACAACAGTCGCAGACGCCACCTATTACCCTTAGCTGATTAACACCATGAACATCTTCTTCAAGAGCATACCACCTATGTGGTGCATGAACGACATGAAATCGATGCTCAAGAATTTCGAACATTTTCCTAGTTGTACCTCTTGGTACGGTACTTTCGATGGATACGAGCTTTCCATTTGAAGCCTCTTTAGCTATCTTTCTCGTAATTGCCATTAATCCGTCAACCTGTGGAGAGGAAATATCATCTTCTCTATGTGTGGATATGCATATCATAAAGACATCAACGTCTCTGAAATTCTCTATTTTCTTTATGCCATGCTGCTTTTCAGCATTATCCATGGTGAGCTGATTGTTGTCATAACCATAAACATCAAATCCCTTTTCTTTAACATATTTCGCGACTGGAAGACCTAGTTGACCCAAGCCTATAACTAGAATTTTATCGAACGAGATATCGTCTTTTAAATGATTAATCATCTTTTCAGCCTCCAAATAATTTTCAAACAAATGCTATTGTATTAATATTTATCTATTGTCGTCAGACTTAACATACGCATAGAACATATGTCTATTCAAATTATTATAAATATGTAATAGAAGAAATAACCATAAATTTTAACAATGTAAATCTATTACGATATAAATGAATCGAATTTAGCATGAATAAACACTAATTTTGCACTTATTTTTCATTGATTGTTGTATTTTTAATTTTTATCATTACGAAAAAATTGAACAATTTATTAGTCATATCTTGGAAGTATCTGCATGGCAAAAACATTGTCGAGTCAAACCCTAAAAAGAAATGATAATGCTCCCTCATTCAGATTAATGGGAACAGATAACAAATTCTATTCCCTTGAGGATTTCAAAAGTAAGTGCCTGTTGATAGTTTTTATTTGCAATCATTGTCCCTACGTTAAAGCACGTATAGGTGATTTAGTTACTCTTCAGAGAAACTTTCCGAAGTCAGAATTACAAATTGTCGGGATAAATAGTAATGACCCATCTTATCAGGATGAAGGCTTTGAGAACATGATCAAGTTTTTCAAAGAAAATAACTTGAACTTTCCATACGTTATAGATGATGCACAACAAATTGCAAGATCATATGGAGCTGTCTGTACACCAGATCCATTTTTGTTTGATCAAAACAGAAGGCTTGTGTTTCATGGAAAAATAAATGATGCAATGGAACCAGAGATGACTCCACAAGTGCATGTAATGGAAAACAACATCAGAAAAATATTGAACGGAGAAATAATAGAAAAAGATTTTGATCCATCTATTGGCTGTTCAATTAAGTGGAAATCGTAAATTATTTAACCATACCTGTAAATGATTCCTTTTTCACCTTTTGGATGTCTCCATCTAGTTCCAATAGAACAAGTCCCACATTCCACGCAACCTTCATGTTGTAGCACTACATCTTTTCCTTCAAGACTATAGCACTTGGTAGGACATAGTAGAATCAGTTTTTTCATGAATTCACTTCTTTTATCCTCCACAGTGATATGTGATTCGCTATCATCATTGTATTGCAATTTAGCAATTCTTTCTGATATAGGCGGAATTACTGGTGCGTACGAAGAATTGACAATACTTCCAAGTCTGTTTGCCAAAAGGATTGGTATCTGAACATACGTCTTTTTTGATTCTATAATTGGTAAAACCTTATCATATCCCAAAAAATTTGCCAGTCGAAGGGCAATTCCCCTCAATCTTTTATTTTTCATAAGTTTAAGACCAAAACCAAATAAAGGATCAACAGAATCCATGGAAATGTTTCCTGCTACGTTAAGAAATAAAGTTATATAGTCTTCATCGATTCTATTCATTTCTCGGGTATATGGACTCTCATTAATAAGGGATTCATAGTAATTTCCCATGTAACCTGAATCAAAATTATTTTTTTCTATAGATCGCGAAATTGCAATAGAGGCTCTTACTGCATCATCGATACCAACATTGAGTCCTTCAATTTTTGGACCGATGAATATCCCACGACCAGCAGCATCTCCAATAAATAAAATATTTTTGTAATAGGGCTTTTTCATCATGCACCTTTTACCATCAGGAATTAGCTTTGCGCTATATTCAAGCTCTACATAATTATTAACAAATTGTACCCCATACTTTTCAATTAGGTCTTTTCTAATATTATCAATTTTTGATTTAATATCTTCTATATTTCTGAACTTTCCAGACTCTACCAATTCTACATTATTTTTGGAAAAATATTTGTATCTTAATTCATCGTATGTTTTTATTAGTTTACTAACGCTAAGCTGCATTTTGAGTTGATCTTCTTTTGAAAGATCATTGTTGTCCCTTCTTATTGGGACTTCATCTTTAATATATTCACTAATTAGAGGATTTTTGATTAATTCATCTATGAGCTGTGCTGGAGTAACCGGATTTGAGAGAAGTGAATCATAGTGATAGACCGCTCCAAGTGATAATGTTTGGCGATTTGTATAAAGAAATCCACCACCAATATGATTCAATGTGATATCACCTGCAAAAAGATGCGCTGAACCTTCTGAAGAATTTAGATGAAACCTTTCTTCAATAATATTTTCAGGTAATTTTATGATGACTTTAACACCAAAGTAAACTTCATCTGGTTTGAATTTATCCCTACCTGCCGTAATTTCGGCAACTTCTGAATTTACTCCATCAGCAGCAATTATTGAATTTACTTGGAATTCTTCTAATTCATTCGTCCTTATAATTGTCTTATCCCCCATCCACTGAATATCAGAAACGTGGACTCCAGTGATAATTCCACCACCTTGTTTTTCAGCTGACTCGGAAGCTCGCTCTGCAAGCCAAGGGTTTAATTTATTTAAAAGAACAGAGAATCCAAAATTTGTTTTGTATTCATGGAGTGGAGTGAGATCCATTGTAAAAATTTTATTCTTGGAGGTAGCGTGCAGTAAATACTTCTTTATTAATCTCTCTACTGGCGCGTTGGACACAAAATCTGGGCCAAAAACATCCTCAACGTTGTATATCCTTCCATGAGGGTCTTGTTTAGAATACAAAATACCACCAGAGACATTTTTGGTGCCTATCCGATCACCTGCTTCAATTAATATCGCGCTTTTATTAAGATCAGATAATTTTTTTAATGCTGATAGTCCAGCTGATCCGCCCCCAATTATCGCCACATCATATTCTTCCAAGTCTATTGACTCCGTATAGATATAGATGACATTTGATTTTTTATCTGGTCAATGAATATCGGAATAACCTGCTCCATTCTTCCTTTTATAAAAATATCCGATTCGTCTACAATGGGAGAATTTTCATCAGTATTTATGGAGATTACCATTTCAGAATCTTTCATTCCAGCAACATGTTGTATGGCTCCACTTAAACCCACTGCAACATAAAGAGTTGGTGTAACCTTGCTCCCACTAGTTCCAATGACCCTATCTGGAATCATATATTTTGAATCCAGATTCTGACTCAATTGATATGGTTTTTTCGATAATGGCAAAGTTATTCCTATTTCTGCATCAAGTAGTTCCGCAAATTCTTCAACTAGTTTGACATTTTGTTCCGGATTATCTTTAATTCCACGTCCAAAGCTCACTACTATCTTGCAAGTTTCGTAATCGATTTTTCTCTCAATCACCCTTCTACTCAATATCTTAATTTTTAGATCTTGGTCTATTTTAGGGGAATATTCTACAATCGTCCCTTTCCTTATATTATCCCTTTCTATCGGCTTAAATGCGCCTGGTATTATGCTGCATCCCTGTGGATGATATTCCCTGAGATTTTCTGGGTTTTTGTTATCTAGACATAGTATTGTTGTCCATAAAAAACCAGAAAAATCTGGACGATACATTTCTAGAGTTTTTTCGTATTTCACAGACTGACCTTTTGTCTTGTGCTCATGTCTAATATCAAGATCACTTATGACTAGCTTATTTATATCCGATGCCAAACCTGATTCAAGCTCTGCCAGTACCGTAGAAGACAAGTGTCTCCCAATATTGTCCGCAGCAAAGAACATGTATCTTGGTTTTACAAATGTGTTTTCGTATTCAGGTGATATTTCCTTCAAGATTTCCGCATCTTTTGCAATCTGAACTATTACTCTAGTATCGATATCATTTCGAGGATATCTTAGTTCCTCATGATTAGCATATATTACTGAATCTGCTCCATATGTTACTAATTCATCACATAATTTTCTAACATTACTACCAAGTAATACTGCTACGACCTTTTCTGATGAATTGTATTTTTGATTAAAATCATCCATCAACCGTCTCGCTTCGCCTAGCATCTCCAAACTTACAGGTACTACCTGGCCTTCAAAATGCTCGATTATTACATAAATATGTCTATATTTTTCAGTGGTGTTTGATCTACTTTCTTGACCTATCAATTTTGACATTTTTCACTTGCCACTTAGGATTTGGATTATTTTTGTTGTTATTGGTGTTAAATTATTTGGATTAGCTGGATCTATGAACTCTGTTTTACGGTTTGTTTTTGCCCTGGGAATTTTTTCTACTCTATATACTATAGTTGGAGAACCCGGTAGTCCTACACGTTTTGGGTCTAGATTTAATTTTTTACTATCGAATATTCTTAAAATTTGACCATTTTCTTCTGAATGTTTTCTCCCTTCCTTGCTAAGCTTATTTGCTGCTAATCTTTGCGATACAGTATTGAAAATAGACCTATAAGAAGGATCAATAGTTATAAAGACGGGTAGTGGAGATTCTATTTCTTCAATAATATTATCCATTCCTTGAAGTGAAATCAATCTTTTTGCAATTACCACTTTTCTGTCTAAATCAATATGAAAATCAATGACATTGCCAAGGAAAGTATATCCCAACTTCCATGCGGTCTGCGGTCCTGTCTGTCCTGTCTCCCCATCGGAAGCTCGATGTCCAGAAAAGACAATATCAATCTTATTACCTCCAAACATATTTTCTACTCCGTTCTTGAGTACTTCTGCGGTCGCAAGGGTATCTGCGCCTGCAAACAATCTATCGCTGTATAAGTTGAGTTCTTCAGCATCAGTCAACACTTGGGCCTGCTTGAGGGCGGATTCTGCAAGGGGTGGACCCATTGTACCGATAGAAATATGCGCGCCGTATTTCACCTTGCAGTAAAATGCAGCATTGCATGCTATTGCGCTGTGTGGACCCAAAATATTTTTTGTCTCTGCTCTATTTAGTGTGCCATCTGAATTATAACTGACATTACCTTCTGAAAAATCAGGTTCTAGTTTTATAATAACACTAACATTTAACAAATCTTGGTTCCTTATAGATTATCTTAATATAATTCTTGATTTTACCGAATTTGTCATTTTTGATCTTTCTATAATCGACTCATTTTTGCATAATATGATATCAGGGCGTTACTCAAAGATGAATCCTTCAAACATAGGTCTTTTTTATGAATGATCTTGACTACAATACCTTTAATTATCATAAATATTATGTGAAGATATGGTAGATCTCGTTTACGGACGCGGAATAACCGATCTAATACGTGAATTTCCTTTTTATTTTACTTTTTTTCGCAACATTATTGATATCAAATTATTTCATAAGAAAAGGGTATTGTATGGTTCGGCAGACATAATCAATGTATGCAATCTCCATTGTTCTCATTGTTATTGGTGGCTTAATCGGGAAGATGAAAATAATGAACTAAGCGCCCAAGATTGGAGATCGATAATAAGGAATACCTTCAAAAAACAACGTCTTTTTGGTGTTACGCTAGTGGGTGGCGAGCCAACCATGCGTCCTGAAGTGATTGATGTTTTCTGCCAAGAAATGCCCGGCAGGGTTTGTGTGGTGACAAACGGAACTTTTCCTCTAAAACGGTTTGAGGATCTATATTTTTACTGGGTATCATTAGACGGAACCGAAAAGGTCCATGATAGTATAAGAGGGGAGGGTACATATCATAAGACGCGTAATACCATTTTGGAATATATTTCCGGACCCCCACGAAAAGGAAAGCCAGCTTGGAAAGATATCTGGATAACAATGACTATTAATTCATTGAATTATCATACAGTTACAAATTTAGCTGAAGAATGGAAGGATAAAATCAATAAAATTGGCTTTCAGTTCCATACTCCATTTATAAAAGATGATCCGTTGTGGTTACCATTTGGGGAAACAAGAAATGAAGTAGTAAATGATATAATCTACCTAAAGAAAAAATATCCAAATTACATCGTAAACACTGAGAAACAAATTGCATTAATGAGAGGAAACTGGGGCGGCAATGGAACAATACCAATCCAGTGTCCTTCTTGGGCAATTCTTTCTATGGATCATAAAGGCAGAATCAAGCAACCATGTTGTATTGGAAGTTCTGACGCAAAAGGACTAAAACCAATATGCGAACAATGCGGACTTGGATGTTATTCCGTGCTTGTTTCGCAGGGCATTAAGGGATTCTGATCATCGTAACGACTCATCTGTTATGTGTTAACCATACAGATGTAATGTTTTTTAATAAATTCGAAGTGTTTCTGGTGTGTTATTAGTTTAAATTAGTTTGCTATTATGAACAATTAACGGTCACCATTGGTTAGAGTATCCAGAAGAATTATGCGGTTTAATTTGTCACAGGAC
This sequence comes from Nitrososphaerales archaeon TH703, assembly GCA_014523525.1. Taxonomy (GTDB): domain Archaea; phylum Thermoproteota; class Nitrososphaeria; order Nitrososphaerales; family Nitrososphaeraceae; genus TA-21. The sequence goes on from JAATVL010000149.1 coordinate 14,389, forward strand.
TATAAAGATAATCATGAATCAATTGACATAAACAAGTTTGTGTATGGCAGAAAAATTAAGTATAGTTGCGAAAAATGCAACTCTTCATTTACGACATGGAAAGCCTTGCATGAACACAAAGTCGAAAATCATTCATACTAATGCAACTAAATTAACTATTTAGTGAGAATCTTCGTTGCAGGGGTATTCACAATTGACGATTCAATTTCCTTTAATCTATCCAAGAATCCCTCATTACCACGAATCTCTTCATATGAAGAGTCTGAGCGAAGTTTTTCTACTATTGCAATAACATCATCGTTCGTTACTCCGTGTTTTTTATCGTATTCAATATATCGTAAAATCTTTACTATTCCTCCGTATTTATAATGCATCTTTTTTTGATATCTTGTCGCATCCGGAGATAGACCCTTAACATGCTTAATGACTGTGTTTTCCATATGTTTAATATGCCAATCTTTCATGGGAAAATTATTTTGAGTCAAAAGAATCAATAATATTTGTACAAAGGGTTATATAATATATTATTCTTTTCTGTACGAAAACTGAATAAGCAGAACCAATTGTGTTATTAATATTCATAATTGTGTGGGCAAATTAGTTAGAGGACAGATATGAAATTTAAGACTTGATCTGTTAAAAATGGGTAGAAGCAAGTTATTACTATTAGGGATAACATTCAACATTAATAGTATTTCATTAATGCCCGATGGCATACAGTCCAAGATGTAAAGGAACTGGAAGCAAGAATTGTACAAGATAATCGTTATTTTCAATAAAAAACTATTATTCACAGCTTTTAGAAACCTTATTCAAGAATACTAATTCATTATGGAGAAAAAAATCAAAACTAAATAAATTACTCATTTTTTTGTCTATTTGAGAAGACGTACATTTAATATTCTTGCATTTGCAAATAATTATGAAATATTGGGTACGAATGGTCACTTGATTGCAAGAAAATTTTTTTCTTCCAAGAACGCATCAAGCTATGATAAGATTGTCAAATTTACAACATTCTATAAAGATTCATTATGGAAGAAGGAGATGGTACGATTTATAGACGGAAAAAATAAATTAGTTCTTGATGTAGCGTGTGGTACTGGTAAACTTTCTACATTCATTCACTATGAATCGACCCAGCCTAGGATTATTGGAACTGATCTTACATATGATTATCTAAAACTGGCAAAAAATAGACAGAGTTATCTGCTTCTGACCAATTCCTTGGCGGAATTTCTTCCATATAAAGACGATAGTTTTGATGTTATAATTTCATCCTATCTGGCTAAATACACTGAGTTATCCGCCATGGTAAGAGAGCATTGGCGCGTTTTAAAAAAAGGTGGAATCGTAATAATCCATGACTTTACATATCCTGATAGTAAATTGATGAAAATATTGTGGCATACTTATTTTCAAATCTTAAACCAACTGGGGAAAGTAATAACCTCCTGGACAGATGTGTTTTCCAATCTAGACAAATTAATACAACTAAATCCTTGGGTAAACAATCTCGTTAGAGAACTTGATGTGATTGGATTTAGATCTATATCAAAAAAGTACTACACATGTGGTACCGCTGCTATAGTATGGGCGATAAAGTAATGAAAGAACAAGTAACCAGGCTTAATGAATGGTTTGTTCCACAGTTTGGCCCAATAAAATTTAGAATTTTTGTTGGTATGATGTTTCTTCCGTATACCGGAATGTGTATTTCATTTTCAATAATAGGATCATTGCTCGCGCCAACAATGGCATGGGATAGGATTGTTGCAATTACCATAATCTACTTTAGCGCTCTAGGTATTTCTGCGCATGCTGCAGATAGTATGGGTTCAAAAAAAAATAAGCCGTGGGGAGATCATTTTTCGAATCTCGAATTACTGATAATGCTCATATCTGGATTAGTTACAGCCTACACGATTGGTACATATTATATCATATTTTTTGTTCCATTATTACTACCAATAGCAATTTTGGAGGGTTTCTTCTTATTTGCATATAACTATGAATTATGGAATGGATTTTTTCATAATAATATGTGGTTTGCAATATCTTGGGGCAGCATGCCACTGTTGGCAGGCTATGTCATGCAAACAAATTCTCTATCCTTTGTTCCCTTATTGTTATCTCTGGTGGCTTTTGCAATCTCATATCTTGAGATAAACCTTTCGCAAAAATATAAAAAGTTCAAACAAGCCAACGACATGAGTAGATCTAAAAAGCTAGAATTCAGATTAAAGATAATAAGCATAAGCACCATATTATTCTCAGTTGCGTTCTTGATTTTCCGCTCACTCCAGATCACTTTTTAATTTTCAATTTCATTAACAACTACGATGCATAGAGTCTATAGTGTCAAAAATCGTCATCCTTTAACAATTAATGATATATCCAAGCTAGAAGCAATTTCAAATAAAAAATTTGATCTTTCTCAGAAATTACTCTTGATTGATTTAGGAAATACTCAACATCTTTTAGAGGTAATGAATAATACAGAAACAAAAATAAGAGTCATAGAGCAGGTTGAAGAAAAAAAAATAATTAAGCGCAAATCGTGTATAATTTCTTCAACAAATAATATTTTGGCTTATGCAAATTCAAAAATATATTGTAAAAAAATTCCACTTCAGGTATTAGATGAAATACGAGAAGGCAGAAATGGCATTGGTAAAATACTACTTTACCATAGATTGGAGATATTCAAGAAAATAACCGAAATAGGGTATGTTTCAGGGTTACATATTTTTAAAAACTACTCCCTATATCATAAGGAACATCTAATTTGTAGGATAAATGAAATCTTTCCTATGAAGGTAAATAAAACTAATACCTAGCGCATTGTATTCGGTTTTAGAATAATTGATCAATTGACGTTAAAGAATGATTCCTATTTTCATATTTTGCAATTAAAAATCCTTATTTCTGCCTGACATGATGGGACAACTTGTTGTCATTAAATAAATTTTTTATTTTTTTTACTTACACATTTTTAATAACAGTTTCTTCTTGTGATCAAAAACTTTTTGCATGAAAAATTAGGATCCGGACAAGTGGCAAAAACTATTTTCAAATCATATATACAAATGTTTTGTAATAACAGTTGGTGGAGTCTAACTCATTGCAATCAAAAAAAATCAGAAAATTTGATCTTATAGTAATCGGGAGTGGTGCTGGTTTGGAGGTTGCCAGCGCAGCAGCGCAAAGTGGTATGAAAGTTGCAATCGTTGAAAAGAGCAAAATGGGTGGAACCTGCCTAAATAGGGGATGTATCCCTTCCAAACTACTAATACACAGTGCAGATGTAGCTGAGATATTAAAGACCGCAGACCTTTTCGGTATTCACGTTGAAAAGTTTTCTGTTGATTTTCAAAATATAGTAGATAGAGTAAACGGTATAATCGATTCAGATTCAGACGATATAAGAAAGGCACTTGGTAATTCAGAAAATCCGAAACTATTCCCGTCAGAATGCAAGTTTGTTGATGAAAAAACGCTCTTGGTAGGCGAAGAGAGAATATCCTCCAATCTTATCCTAATTGCTGCTGGCTCTAGACCTGCAATACCTAAAATGAACGGATTGGAAATAACCAACTATGTTACAAGTGATGAAGCTCTTCGCCTTGAGAGACAACCTCGAGTCTTAACAATTATCGGGGGAGGATATATCGCAGCTGAGCTTGGTCATTTTTTCGGATCCCTTGGAACAAAGATCAATATAATTCAGAAGCACAAATATCTGATACCTAAAGAAGATCAAGAAATCTCAAAAAAATTCACAGAAATTTTCTCTAAAAAATACAATGTGTATTTGCAATGTATCCCGGAACTAGTAACAAAGAAAAATGGCAAATTTGTGATTTCCGCAAAGAGATCTGGGGCCACCAAATATTTGGAAATTGAATCTGATCAACTTTTATTAGCAACGGGACGTGTTCCTAATTCTGATACCCTTAATTTATCAAAGACAGGAGTTGAGGTGGATGAAGATGGATACATCAAGGTAGATAAAACTCTTGAAACCAGTGTTAAAGGCATCTTTGCATTAGGCGATATAATTGGTCGCTATCAGTTCAGACACAGTGCAAATTTGGAGGCTCAATATGCTTTTTACAACATAATAAATCACAAGAAAAAAATTCCAGTAGATTACAGTGCAATGCCCCATGCAATTTTTAGTTCCCCTCAGGTGGCAGGAGTCGGATATACAGAACAGGAATTGAAAAGGAGAACTAAAAAAGAATTTGTCAAATCAATATACCGCTATATAGATACTGCAATGGGGAAAGCATTAGATGATAGAGAGGGCTTCGTGAAATTATTAGTTAGTAAAGAAAACAGAAAAATTCTTGGGTGTCATATTATTGGAAGTCAAGCATCTGTACTTATTCATGAAGTTCTTGTGGCAATCAAAAGTGGAGATGGAACTATTGACAACATTGCAAAGACGGTGCATGTTCATCCAGCACTTTCAGAAGTGATCGTAAGAGCTGCGGTTACAACGTAAGGTAAGGTGATAGAAAAGCACCATCTGTTGTTCTCCCACCAAGAATCTCGAATTGGTAAAATAGTAGTCGATTGACAATAAACAATTGACATGTTGTAATATTTTAACTGATTATCACTTCATTAACATTATTTTAGCTCTCCTACAATTACAGAAATTGATTTTTTCAGTACCTCAATTACGCTACCATTTGGATTGAATTTGGAAAAACTCTTTTTAATATATGCTCCTAAATACACATGTGATAGAAAAATTCAAAAAAACGAGAGAAAAACTTTTCAAAAATTCCCAAAAACTAAAGATTACCTCTGTTGTTGGAATTAACGTCATAGCAATGACTATGTTCTATTCCATGCTCCTATCGTAAATTTCCCATATCCTTTTATAACTCTAGGTTAGGCTCTTTGTTACCAATTATATTATCGCATTTACTAATAGTGTCTATTTATTGCCAAATATTGGAAACATTATTAATGTATTTCGCATTTACATTAATGTGACAAGACAAAGTAAGCTCAGGGGATCTCACGGCCAAGACAACGATTGCAGCACAAAGAAAAAT
>JAATVL010000150.1 GCA_014523525.1 Nitrososphaerales archaeon TH703
ATTCCTTGTATGATACGATGTACAATATATCATTTCCCTGTTTGTATATACCACTCTATAGTTAGTTGAAGAGTTACGCTTAGGATTAAGTATATCGTATTAAATTACGATAAGTTGTTCAGTATTAGCATTAATAACACTTATTAAAGAACGAGCAATGGAAAACGAACATTTGTATATCTCATGTCTACATGTGAAAAGGAATTAACAACTTGCTCAGCGCAGTACGATATACAAACAATCAGGCAATAAACAAATTTGCTGACCTAGTAAGTGAGAATCGGAATAAATTATAAAATTAAGAACCAATAGATAAATGGTTTTTAATAGTGGCAGCAAATATTTTGATATTCCATGGATATATAGTTGACGAATTTTAAATTAAATGAAATCAGAAAAGTTCTATAATTCCCGTATTTTCAAATAAATAGTCCGGCTGGTGACCTTTTTCAAAATAATTTTTGGAAATATTCGGAAGGGTGGATAATATCTGATTGGTAACGCCGTAAGCTAAACCTATTGGAGCTATTCCATACAATGGACCTTTAGTCAACTCATATAGGTTTGATGACATTCCATCCTTGCCTACGGTAGTCATCGTTGCAATTACTTGCTGTGCCATACCTACTACTTCTCCACTCCTCGGATCTACAATAGGCGAACCGCTTGAGCCTCCCATGGCAACAATATCCGTTTGTATTCCCCATGGATTGTTACTTTTACAGGCATCATCGGGCATTAATCCCGCAATACGTCCAAATTGAATTATGGGGCGCAAATGGATTCCCATTCCATCTCCATGATTATTTCTATACAGAACCAGCGATACTCTTCCACTCGGATAGCCACATATTACAATCTCATCGTAAAGTTTCAATTCGCCGGGTTCCTTGATATGTAAGAAATTATCTGAATGACGATTTAGCTTTCCTATCCCTATATCTAGGTCTAGCGATCCTATAAATCCCCTAACTTCTTTAACAGGGGGCAGCCTGATCGCCTTTATTATGTGATACGTGTTAAGCTCTAACTGATCTCCTTTTATGGTAATATTGAATGCAGAATATATTCCTTTCATACTGTTTTTCTTTTCCTTATACTGAGCATTATATTTAATACATTGACTAAAAATATGTGCCGAGCTCACAATGTATTCATCGCCGATGAAAAAACCTGTACCAAAACTACTTATGACATCTTTGGTATCCTTGTTGGCAATACCTATCGCCACTGTTGCATCCTTAACTGCATTGAACTTATCAGCTTCCATCATCAAACAGTATACTGTTACGCAATTTAATAACCTTATAGTCCAGACTTTATGTTTTGAGGCTGATTTCCAAGATTTTTTTCACACTAGAAATTCTGGCATAATAATTAAGTACTTTCTTCCTCATATTTTTGGTAATGAGTATCCGGAGAATTGAAGTATCTTATTGGTTTACATGGCTCATGCGTTACGAATTGAATCCATTATAAGTAACAGTTGAAGAAATAATCAGAAATATTACATTACCAATGTTACTGTGTCATGGCGGATGACAGAATGCTCTACTATTAATAAGACTACAAACTCAATTCATCAATATGGGTGCAGATGTTAAGGGACTTGATGATATCCAAAAACATTTGAGGCATTTAGCAAGTACTGCAGATCCTAATACCTTCAATAAATGGGCAAATCGTATCGGAAGAACTGCAAAAGAAATATGTAATGATCCAGGCTGCAAACGTATCAAGTTGATTAAAGATGAATATGGTAAACTAAAGTTCCAATTTGCAGATAAGGAAGCAGTAGATTGTGTTATTCAGGCTATCAAAACACATCTAAACTCAATGCCCAAGACGCAACAAGTAATATTCAAAGGATTTACTACAGAACTTGAAAAAATAAAGATTTATTTTCCGTCAACCTTCTTTGTTACATAAGAAGATGAAAACTTCATAACTTAAATTATATTATTTTCCCTTGGTCTAGAATATTAACAAAGAACTTATTTTTGCACTGAGGACAAATTAAAAAAGTAGTTACTCTTAAGGAAGTTCTAAGATCGTTATAAGGTGACATATCCTGACCTGGAGGATGGAAATTCAGTCGTTCCTGTTCACAGTGGACATTAGTTTTTTCCAAAGGATCAGGATTGTTACAGAAAATACAATGAAAGTCGATAGAATTAAAACGTTCGATTATATTTTTTTCCGATTCTTCATTCAGATAATCTCTAATCATTTATTATTAAATTTGGAATACAATTAACTTTTATTTAATATTATAACCTTTTAGACTAAATCAATCAAAAGAACTGGTGGAAATGAACAAGACAAGAACAAAATTTCATTAACTGATGCTTAATTTGAAAGTTACTTCACTTAAAATAGAGAAATCTACTAAAAAATTCATAAATATCTGGAAAGAGAAGGACGTAGTGATGAATCCGAATGTGAAGTATTTTGTAGTATTTCTGACGCTGCTTGGACTGATTCTAAGTCTGGCAACTATACCATCGTTTTCAACGAATTTCATTTATGCTCAACCAAGAGTTGAAACTAACCGTCCCAATATCCTGAAGATCGTAGAGGCAAATAAAATAATAGGTACACAAAGTACCCAAGAAACTCCAAATGGAAAGAAAGTGAGATGTTCTGGTAATCTTATTATGCCAAAAACAATCTGTACCGGTACGAGTGAAAATGACACAATAGTCGCATCTCCTTCCGGAGGAGAGATCTACGCCCAAGATGGAAATGATTTCAGTGAATTAACACAATCGTCGCAAGTCGATAATAGATTTTATAGCGATTCTAAACAAACTCTTGTTTCACAGAAAATTAACCGGAGTACAACCAATGGTGTAGAGTTAGTTGGAAACGTAACATATGTCGTGGATGGCGATACCTTGGACATAAATGGAATTAGAGTTCGATTATCTCTTGTTGATACTCCTGAGAGAGGACAGCCTGGATTCAAGGAAGCAAAGGAATTTGTCAAGTCTCTGTGTTTGGGAAAAAATGCCGAACTTGACGTGGATGATGGGCAAAGAAGGGGAGATAGGTATGGAAGGGAAATAGGAATAGTGTATTGTAATGGAGTAAACATAAACGAAAAACTTGTGAACGAAGGACTGGCAAGAATACTAACAGATTATTGCGATATTTCCGAATTTTCTAACCAGAAATGGGCGGCTGCCTGTAGTAATTCGAGTATGATAGTTGCTCACTAGTAAATGTAATATGAGCATGCTAAAAGTAGATTTGTAGTAACGAAGTAAAAAAGATATAACCTACCTTCCTACTAAGTGGGAATGTGAAAATAAAGATAATCGCGGTAGTAATTATCTATTTAATGACTACAATTTCACTAGCAGGTAATTCGCTAGAAGTCACGGCTCAGTCACAAGAAAAGAAACCTTCTTTTTTGAATTCTAGCATCATCGTGAATACTTCAACTACTGGAAATTCAATACCATTTCTAAATAAGTCTCATACAGTCACAATACTGAGCCATAACTCTTATGTTGACAGTGTCGGATACTTTCATGTCGTGGGAGA
>JAATVL010000151.1 GCA_014523525.1 Nitrososphaerales archaeon TH703
ACGCAGTAGATGTAATAATTTCTCTAAGTTCAATCTCGCAGTTTTCAATTTTTCTTAGAATTTCATTTTTCTTGTACGTTAATTCTGACAGTTCCTTATCAATTTTGTCGTCGACTATGTGTTGAATATTTTTTGAATTATTTACTAAAGAGGAGGAAACGATGTTATCTCTTTTCTTATTTTTGGTTAATTCCGTATCAATGGCGGTAATTTCTCCAGAGAGGGTTCTGTTCAAAGCTTCAAGTTTATCAATTTCGTTTTTTAAACTCGCAGTTGCTTCGTTCAAATGATTAACGCTAATCCTCTTTTCAGTAACAAGTGTCTCTAATCCTCTAATACGTAATTCTTTGTTAGAAATATCCTTGTTAATCTTCTCTAATTCCCCCTTCTTGTTCGCCAAATATGTTGATAAAATGTGAGAATTTTTTAGCAACGAACCAATTGACTCATTTAATATTATTTCATGGGTAAGGTCAGATATTTTAGAACCAAACTCCAATGAGAGAGAGCTTGCATGTGGCTCAAATAGCTCACCTGCAATAGTAACGCATTTATACCCTTGATTAGATAAATCATAAGCTGTCTTAGAATTTCTTACAACTAATACGTTTCCAAAAATAAAATCAACCAAGTTTGGAATACTTGATTGTACTAAATCTGCAAGCTTTCCTATAAAATCATGATCTTTTAATACAACATGTTCTTTGTTCAGAGAACTCAACAATTCCGATGAAATTATTTTGAAGCAGGGGAGATTCTTTTCCTTGATATATGACGCAAGACGTATCATTTCCTTAACAGTTGGAACAATACAACATTTCATCCAATCCTTTGCAGCTGCAAAAACTGCTTTTTTGTACACGTCATCATATTTTATTAGATCTCTTACCATCCCCAGAATCTTGAAATCTTGTGAATCCTTTATTAGATCAGCAATTGCAAAATCCTCATTTGATAACTGAACTGCAACAGAATATTTTTCTTCATATGGCATTGCAAATTTTTGCACCTTGTTAACTGTATTTTTATACTGATCAATTTCATTGCTATATATTTTACTCTTATTTCTTAGATCATTGACAAGTTTTTTTTCTGTATCTAATTTGGAGTAACACGTGTGCATAGATGAATCCTTTAGATTTGCTACTTTGTCATTCAGAGATCTCTTCATAATTTCAATTGCTGGATTATTTTCGTTTATCTTATTGATGTAAAATTTTTTCTGTTCCTCAAGTCTTGCAATAAGAATATTAAGACGACTACTAATTTCCACTAACCTTGATTTCTTTTGGAAAAGTCTATCCATTAATTTCCTATTTCTGTCTACATGGCCAGATATCTCCTCAATCCGTATGTTGAGGGTTACTAATTCATTTTTCAATTGAGCAAGATGGGATCGTTTTTTTTCGGTGATAGATTTTTTGTCGAGTAGCGCTTTTGAGGAATTTTCAAGTTCCATTCCAATTTTTTTACCTTCTGATTGGATGAATGTAAGTCGTTCTTCAAGAGATGCCATTCGTAGTTGTGCCTCCTTAGTTACTGCCTTTTCTCTTTCAATTTGGTAAATGACGTTGGTCAATTTTGTATCTATTTGTGCTTTCGATTTGTTTGATGCATCCACTTGACTCATGAAACTTGATTTTTCTTGCTCAATTTCTTCAATTTCCTTTATTAACCCGTCACGAGTTTTAGAAAGAGCATTAAGGTTACTCTCATTTGTACCCAACAGTTTGCTGCGGTTATCTATTTCACCCTTTAGATATCTAATTTTATTTGAGTATTTAATTGCCTTAAACTTCTTTAATTGAGATTCAATGAATGTATATCTTAATTGGTCATTTCTTTCGGCTTCAAGTTCGTTTATTCGTTTCTTAATTTCATCCATTCTGGCTAGTGCTACTTCTAGTCGCCTGTCAGATTCGTCAAGTTGCCTTATTGATTCGCTCTTCTTATCATCAAAGTATGATAGTCCGACAATGTCCTCGATAATCTTCCTTCTCTCTTCAGAATTTAATTCAGAAATTCTTGTTATCATGCCTTGTTGTACAATGTTGAGTTTGCTTGGAACTGCGACTATGATTTCTAATAACTCTAGCATGGTGTTCTTTGATACCTTTTTACCGTTGAGATAGTATTGACTCTCTCCAGTTTGACCTTCCATTTCTCTGCTCATAGAAACAGTATCGATGTCGATTGGAATTCCCCTATCGGAATTATCAAAAGAAAGATTCACTCGCACTAGCCTGTGTGAAGAATTTTCACTGTCATGGAATAGTGATTGAAATTTGTCAACACGTAATAATTTTGGACTATTCTCTCCTAATGCAAACATAATTGCATCCAGTATGTTGCTTTTGCCGGAGCCATTAGGTCCAGTAACAGCAACAAGACCATTGTTTAAGTGTAATACAGTATTCTTGAAACCAAATGACTTGAATCCGTAGATTTCAAGTTTCTTTATATATACCAAATATCTTAATATCACATTCTCATGGTTGTAAATATATTCTATATGACAAAATAATTAAATCTAAATTGATATTTTTATAGACAATACAAGAGAAAATTGAGATTCAGTACGTTTTGTGGGATCCTAACGCTCTCTTTTCCCTTCAATAAATTCCATGAACGAGTTCTTTGCTTCTAAATAAGGCTTCTGTACCGGTGGGTGTTTAAAACAGTATGCCGACACACTATCAAGCTGGCCTGTGATACCCCTGTCTAATGCTACTTTAGTACCTCTTACTGCGTCAATCATGACGCCTGCACTATTATATGCATCAACCACCTTCAATTTAACATCCACTTCTACTGGAACTTTACCAAAGTATCTACCACGCAAGGAGATATAGCACACCTTATCATTGGCAAGGAATCCAACAAAATCAGATGGTCCAATTCGCATTGGCACTTCATAGGGAGCCATGGCGGCTACCGCGCTTGTTTTACTAATTCTCTTATCTTCAAGGCGTTCTTCATCAAGCATGTTGTAGAAATCCATATCTCCTCCAACATTGAGCTGATATGTTTCATCCACCTTGACTCCTCTATCCACAAACAGTTTAACAAGAGTCTTATGCAGTACAGTAGCTCCTAATTGACTCATTACATCGTCGCCGGCACAAAGGAGATTTTTATCTGCAAATGCCTGTTGCCATTTTGGAGTAGATGCAATAAAGACTGGTATTGCATTAATAAAGGATACACCTGAATCAAGGCATTGTTCTACGTAATATTGAGTTGCTTTCCTGCTTCCAACAGGAAGATAGTTTATAAGAATTTCAGCTCCACTGTCTTTTAGTTCTTTTGATACATCTGCTGCAGGACTATCAGATATCTTTACTCTTTCATTAAGGCGTTTACCTACTCCATCAAGTACTTTTCCTTTCTGAACTTTAATACCTGTTGAAGGTACATTTGAGATCTTTATTGTGTTATTTGGGCTGGCAAATATAGCATCTGCGAGGTCATACCCCACCTTCGATTCTACAACATCAAACGCTGCGACAAATTCAATATCACTTGGTCTTATGTTGCCAAGGGTATATGCAATTAGACCTTCAGGAATGTCCTGATTGTTACCTTTCTTCTCGTTATCATTGCTGTAACTATTACCATAAAATGAGATACCTTGCAATAGTGCAGAAGCACAGTTTCCGACGCCTGCTATTGCAACCTTTACTTTCTTATGCACTTTATTACTATTACCCTTCATAATTGGTTGACTTACCCTATTGGTTTAATCAATATATGTGTATTCGCTCGTGTAAACTCCTTAATTGTCGGCTTGAATCAAGACTAACTATTGATATGTGTTTTTTGCTGTAGTATTTGATGAGTTTGTAGGTTGATTATAATCTCCGGTCGTCCCGCCTATCAAATGATCCGCGACTGCGGCTTGTCTTAATTCTTGTTTAACTTCTGTAGGGAT
>JAATVL010000152.1 GCA_014523525.1 Nitrososphaerales archaeon TH703
ATGAGCTTAAAACTAAAGCCTTCATGTTTTTTTATTTTAGCTATTTCTTGTTTACCTGAAAATATAATTGCCTCTGAATCTTTCAGCCTTTTCTTAATTACAAACTCATAAGACATTTGTTACTTAGTCTAGAATTTGCTTTATTGTAACATATTTGTTTCTCAATTGAATGCAACAAGACAATAGGGTCTAATGAATAAAATTTTCAGTTCTCGCATCCAATTCCTGTCCTTTGGAGATTCAGGAGATTTAGTAGCTCTTTAAACAAACTTTAAACGTTTAACAAGTTTATTGTACATAAACACAAATATGACAAAAAATGCAACAAGTATCGATAGAGTATCCAAACTACTAGACGTACTGGATATACATATGAAGGAAAAAGATTGCCCGCACACACCTAGTAAACTTCTTAAAGAATGTGAAAGTTAACGACTTGTTAAATTGTTTTGTTTCAATAACAAATTCAGATTGGGTTTCGTGGATTTAAATGGACCTTCAAAATAGTAACAAGCAAAACGAATGGTTTAAGAATGGAATTTTTGTTACCATAAGTAAGTGCGCCTAATCCTATGTCCTATACAGGCAGACCTTGATTATAATATTCTTGATAAATTAGGGAAGGATATTTCAAAAGAATTTGAAGATATCAAATTAACTTTAGAAGTACACATTGATTTAAAGACACCCACCAACTTTCAATCTTCAGTTAATAATCGCAGAAATCAATGGAATTCATTCAAGATACTAGAATGGCTTAACGAGTTCAGGCCCAGTAAGGCAACAAGGATACTTGGTATACTTGATTTAGACGCGTATTCGGACGGGTTTGATTTTGTATTTGGTGAAGCATTTTATAGAGGAAGAGCAGCCGCAGTGTATCTCTCTAGGCTAAGGCAGGAATTCTATGGCATAAAGCCAAATACATCATCATTTTATCAAAGGTTGGTTAAAGAAGCTATACATGAGTTAGGACATGTTTTTGGTTTTGACCATTGTAAGAATTCACAATGTGTCATGTATTTTAGCACGTCCTTGCTTGATATTGATGCTAAAGGAAGAAGCTTTTGCTATTCTTGTAGGATGAAATATTTGAATAGCAGGGGTCCTAGCGCTCTAGAAAACCAGGTTTAAATTGCTGTAATTAATTTATTTACTTGAAAAACTGTAGCTTTATTAGAAGTTTGAATCTATATTATCTTTGTTCTTCGAATGAGATACTATGTCAAATGCAAGTTAAACTCACAAGCAAGAGAAAAGCTTGCCAATTCCATCAAGTCAGGCAATTTAGCTAAAGGGCAAGTATTCTATGACGGAATGCATGCTGCTTTGAGGGGAGCAACAATAGATGATATGGACATAGTTCATTTTGTAGAGGTTTGTTATTGTCTTGAAGGAGGTTTGTACCCAATGGCAATGGAATCACCAACACTAAGGGAGTATTTTGATTCAATTGTGGAAGTAAAGGATGCGCGGTTTAGAGATAAATGCACTATGGAATGTGAAGCCTGCGACTGCACTCGTGCAATCAAACTTCCAGGAAAGCCGTTGATTGAAAAGCTAAATCTAGTGAAGGATGTTTTACAAGAAAGAAAAATTGATAGTAGAAGATTCCTCGACATTGGCAGAATAGTACTCAATAGGAGAAAGCAAAGGCAAGGAATAGATGCTCTCAAGAATTTAGTCTATGAATGCACATCATCAAAAATTAAACCAATAATAGCAGGAGCTGCAGTCTCAGGGCTTTTTGCAATATTTTATGATGGCGAATATTTCAGAATAAAGAATATTCCTGATACCAATGAGGCTCGTCAAATTTTTGACAAACTTGGACTTAGCATTAGTAATTCGGTTCAAAGTGTGAAGCAAAATACCAAGCAATCCCTAGCTGGAATCGACACCTACTCTAATATTGTTTGATACCTATTTTTAATTTAGGAAAATAAGCCTTTCAGTAACAATGCTTATCCAAAAATTATATTATCTTTTTGTAATGTATCTTTACCACAGAAGGGACAAAATTTTGGATTTTTTACCGTAGAAATTCCTATTAACTGAAATTTTAATTTACAACGATTGCAATAGAATGTTCCAGCCCTCATAAGTTTTCATAGATTAGCTGAATAAATCTATAGTTTAAACTTTAGTATGACAAGTATGACAAGAATAACTTTATTTTACATAGGACGCTAATTGATAAACTTGAAATTCATCCCTTACCCTTTGACACAAATCACTTATGGTAACCGGTTTCTCCATAAAAGAATCTATAATATCTTCTTTCATATATTTCTGAAAAACCACATCGTTATCAACTTCATAAGCACTTAGAAGTATAGTTCTAACGGTAGGATTAAGTTTTTTTACCTTCTTTAGTAACTCCAACCCATTGAGATTTGGCATTCTGAGGTCACTAATGACAAGGGCGTAATTGTCTTTATTATCGGTGAAATGTTCTAAAGCTATCACAGGGTCGTTGAATGAAACAACTGTAATATCATCAATATTTCCACACAAAGCATCATGAAAAAGCTCAGTTATATCTATCTCGTCATCTACGATACTAACAATTCTATTGTTAGTAGCCGTCTAACGCCACACCTCAACTATTACCGAGGACCCCAAATCCCTGAATCGTATATAC
>JAATVL010000153.1 GCA_014523525.1 Nitrososphaerales archaeon TH703
ACTACATCGCTTAAATTTGTTACTTAAAGCTATTCCATTATTTTTTTCCCAACGACAAACGATCTCAGTAATATTTTTCTCCCATAGTCTTCCACTGGTTATCAGACCTGAATTATATCATATTAGGCACTTCGTAAACTTTACCTTTGAGACTAGTGCTTTTATTCATTTAAAAGCGTGGACTTGAGAATTTAGACAATATTGGAAATCATTTTAAATTTAGTTGTGCACAATTAAGTAGTGAAACGCTTTCGGGTTTTGGCTCCGTTCGCCGAAAGTACCCAGAACATAATCAACAATGGAAGGGATGCCAAACACGGGGCTGGGCTGGCAACTCCCTTTCATATGATGTAATTTGCTTGAATCAAAAAAAGGAATTATATTTTCTGGACAATTGCAGCAATATTTAGTGTAGAGTTACCAATAATCGTATCAAATTCACTCTTTGCTTTGTTGGTTAGATTTTTTACCTCTGGAAGATTTCCAATTTTCTCTATACCCTTCTTCACGCCACCAAAAAATGTGCTCCATCCCAACCCTACGAGAGCCAAAATAACTAGAACAGCTAATATAAGAACGATCCACCCTATCAATAAAAATTACTTCAGGTGATGTATGCTTTAAACTTTGAGTAGAATGTATTCTATTGTATCATAAATTTGTGAATAATTTAATTTCTCTTGAAATCAAAATTTGTTCATTTGATATAAGATGATACTGAGACGGTGACGGTAATGAAACCTGCAGGATGATAAAAAGAAATAATTTAACTTATCATACCAGTTATAGTTATCGATTGGCTGAAGATTAATACTAAATATTAGATAAAAAATACCTGTTGAACGGTCCTTTTTACATACTATAATGGATTCCAATAATACAATTGCCCGATTCGACCGAATAACATACGCAACTATCTCTTAGCATTACATTTTGAAATGATATTGGATATGATGTTCCAGAGTTATCGTTGTTTGGTATCAATGAATTATGAGGAACAAAAGTTATTGATTCAGGATCGTCCTTATCTAAAAATCCAAACATAAGTTGAGATACTTCTACCTTATATTTGATTGAGTAAGGAAAGTTACCCATCTTGTTCCACCACTCAATTCCTGTAAACTGATTTGCTCCAACATAATCAAAGTCCATCCCATCAAGAGAAAAATCAAAGGTCTCTGAATGTGTTGTGGCTTGATCTGTAAGAGCATATCTAATTTGTTTATTTCTTTTGTTCATCACGATTATTCTCCTATACGAATGCCCTACGACTGGCAATACTTTCTTGAACCTATACCTGTTAACACCTTGAAATATTGCTTCAAAATAATCTTGATTATCAAACTGACAAATCAGATTCAGTTCAATAGGTATATTGCGAGTATTAAATAATTCCAGCAGATAGAGCATCCATGATTTATCTGGTATTTGATTTCCAATATCGGCAGCTATCTTGATTATGTCAGATATAGCAGTCACACCTGCAGGAAATAATGGAGCGCCTTGTTTCTTATCCAATACACGACAAAAGGAGCCAACCCAATAATGCAATATATTTAGAATTATATACCTTATCTAATTAAGATTTACTGTACTATTCATGATAGAATCCAAATATATTCGCATTAATTTAGTATTCTCAAAAGGAACTCTGCAGAATATCAGATCAGCAATATGATAAATGATCAAAGAACGAAATTATTACAATCTTATTCATTTGTATTATCAGTCCTGGTCCATGGAAACCATTTTCCAATAAACTTATTCCAATTTAATTTTACTAACAGGTACAATGTTACGATAATTCCGGTCATACTGAGAATTACGGCTATTATGATAGTGGATGGATTGTCCGTATTTGTAAAATCTGAAATAATGCGTTGAACAAATGGTCTCCCTAAAAGTACTCCTATCCATACTATAAACTCATTATATAATAACTCTCCAGCAAATACAGCAACAGCAAACTTCCATGGATTGTATCTTGTAAGACCCAGTGTAATGTAGATGATATTTCCGGAAAATGGCATTATTGTGGCAACAAATGCTCCTATCCATCCATACTTACTCAGGAGCTTTTGAAGTGACATTGTTCTTCCCTTTGATTTTCTGACAATGAAATTATGTCCAGAATAAGCAAGATAAAATATGATCATTTTTGCTGCAACAGCACCAGCAGTGCCAGAAAGGGCTATGAGTTGTGGATCCAAGTTTTTGTTAAATGCCGCTATGAGGGGAAGTGGAAAATAGGGTATCGGCAGAAAGAATAGTATACTTATAATAAAGCTTACCAGTAAGATTCCGGCATATCCAAAGTAATCATACAACAAAACCAGCTCATCAATAGAGACCAAGACAGGTAGACTAAGATCAAATAATATATTATTAAGTATTACAAAAGCCAGAATCATATTTCCAATGTATATTTCAGTAAAGAAGGGTTAGACAACTAGAGTTGAATCGATAGGTACACACATTTTCAGATTAAATCAGATTATCCTTTCAAGAACCATGAAAAATTGTATATAGAACGGATATGCAAAATTAACTACTGATTTGGAATTTGTTCTTTGACGGAATATCCGAACAATTATTTGATGAAATACCAAAATCACCGCTTGTCAGATCTCAAGTATTACTGAATATTGACAAGTTTGAAATTGGACAGAGTTATGTTACAGCTAAAATACAAAATAGATATGCTGAAAATGTTACGATTAACATACAGGGAGGTCGCCCTGGAATAGAACTTCAAGATAGTCTTTTTAAAATTAAAAATCCTGAAAATCGGGATTCTTTACACTATGCATACATAACTGCAAAATTGATTCAATCAGGTAAAATATTTGTGAGAAAGCTTCCTGTTGTTGGTATAAGAGATTGGCTATTAATCTATGAGGATACATTGGTTGAACTCTCAGTAAAAGATGCCTATGACGAATTGGAAATTGTTGTGGTTTAAAAAATTATTATGTCATAGAATAAAACCAGAACTTGGCCGCTAGTAACGTAAACTTGGATGGAGCTTGGGATTAGCTAGTTTGCAAATTGAGAGTACAAAGTTGACACTGACTATTCTATTGTAAAGAGTGAAACTAAAAAGTAGATAATTAAAAAATTTTGATACCTGGAAAAGACCAAGTATATAAGGTATGTTAAAAAAAGTAGTTAGTGACCACCGCAGCCACATCCATGTTCCTCTCCATGATGATGAGCATTAGAGTTTTCAGAACATGTTGGGCAAAGTGGATTGTTATTTTCAGACATGAATGTAATTCCACAGGAAGTACACTTTAACTTTTGAATACCTTCCATAATTTGTAAAGTCCGATGACCATAATTAATGTCTTTCTTCGACTGC
>JAATVL010000154.1 GCA_014523525.1 Nitrososphaerales archaeon TH703
ACTACTGGCTCCTCTGCCACTGACTCCTCAGTTTCTGGCTCTGACATTTTTTCTTCGATAAATGAACTGACTACGACTGTATCGTCATCTTCTTTTATCATTCTCAACCTTATCTTCCTAGGTGGGTTAGTTTTTCCTCTAGACCAGATATGTCTATTCAAATCTTGATCTATCTTGACTTTGTCAGTCTGCATATGGCGTTGTGTAAATTCCTTTATGATGTTTATTACTCTATCAGTTCTTCTGTATTTTGGAGTATCCCAGGCCTTTGCTAAATTCACCGTGTATATTCTTGTTGTATTTTCTTCAGACATTTTATCTCACTCTATTCTATCTATCCTACGTTCACATCCGACCTTCTCCAAGCTCTCCGCTTTGGATTTGTTCTAACGTGACGATGGGTTCTAATTATTACCCAGGCTGGCACAGGTCTATTTTGCTTGACTCTCTTTATTAGTCTCTTTTTTCTCGATGTATTCTTTCGTGCAGCCATTTTTTTAGACTGGTTTTTTGCCTAATTTTAAGTGTTGGTTTATTTTCTTGACCTTAGGTCTGAATCAGAATGATGCAACCATGTTACGCCTAACATCCCTTGATGCTAGTGGAGGATTGATTCGAATATCTGACAGGTCAATCCAAATAAAAGACTAAAGATTAATTCCCAACTATGAGATGATAGAGTAAATGGAGACAGAATTTGTCTGTTCTATCTGCTACAAATTTTTGAGTACTATCTACGACAAGAGGAAAATGAAGTATCTACGTGTGATACCGGACCATACTTTATCTGAAGAAAGCTGCAAGAGCATGTATCATAAAAAACTAACTGATTCGTTTAAGAGCTGATATAACTTTTCAAATGATTTTTTAATCAATCATTTCTAAATATTTTTCTGTCGATAGTATGGTAGACCAATGATGTTTCTCTTTAGTTTTTGACCATAATTTTTCCTTCCATTATACCGGGGTGAATTGAGCAATAGTATCTATAAGAGCCTATTTTATCTGAGGCAATTATTGTCGTAAAATCTTGTCCACTTGAAATAAACCCGGTATTTATATTCAGTTCATCAATTATAAAATCATGCTTTCTAAAATCTTGATTTGCAATAGTAATTTTTAATGGCTGATTGACTTTAACAGTAATATCTGGATTAGTAACATTAAATTTATTATCTTTCATTAACAATAGCATTCCCTCACTTTTGGACAATTGGGTATTATTATGAGAAATTAGATTCCCAACTCCCCATAATGAACCAACAACGATAAAGGAAATCGCTATAATAGCTATAATGTTATTGTTCAAGCCAATTTTCTAAATTAGAAATCGGTATTGACAAATATTAAATTTGATCTATAATATTTTTAGAAATCAAATATTTTGTAAAGTTATAAAATAAATAGAAGTTTAAAATGTATCTGCGACAGGTCGACTATTCCGTACTAGTTTCTGTTTTGGCATCAGCACTTGCTGGTGCGTTCTCAGTCTGACTCTGATTACTTTCAGAATCATTGACAATCTCTGCTGTCGCAAATCTATTTCCGACCTGGATTATCTTTATCTTTGTGTTTTGGCCGACCTTTCCATTCTTTACGAATATTACAAATCGCTGTATCCTTGCAATTCCATCTCCTTTTCTACTTAACTCCGTGATCTGAACGTCGTATTCCTTTCCAACTTCCACTGGTTTTGGTCCAAACATGTCGTTTGACTTAAATCCGTTGTAACTCATAGTTAACCTTGTCAAATAAATATTCCACATATAAACTGTCAAAATTTGTCCAAATCAAGTTCCTATTCTGAAATTTTCATTGCACATACTTCTCAGACATTCGATAGCTGATAGTGATGCCAGATAACTAGTTTTGGGATTTGTAGGACTCGGCACATTCTGAACAATAATATGGATTTCTCCAAAGCTCCCTTTACCTAGTATCTCATGCCTGTTTACCGATATCATCGGGTCTGCTATGATCTTTACTCGAGTCTTTTCTAAACCAATTCCAGCCAATGCAATTGAAACCGCTACATTAACATTTTGAGGAAATAATTGTATAGCTGTAATAGCATTCCCTTCAAAGAGGGTTTCTTTATTTGAAATCTCTTCCAATTTTATTATTGAGTTTTTGAAAAATGGAGCGCCTACAAATGATTTGGGATGCTTTGTTGTTGTAATAGTTAAATAATCTAGATACTTTTTTACGCTCCTAATGGAGTCTAATCCCGCTATGGCACCAGTAGGTATCAATATTCTAGTATTATTCAAGTTCGATAAATTTTGCAATTCTGACAAATATTCTTTATCTGAAAAAGCGCCTACACTCAATACCATGAGATCCTTCTTTGACTCGATAATTTTTTTACCATATTCCCGAACAGCTTCTTTTGAAGCACATTCAATTACAATGTCTAAACTGGTATAAATCGGAGAATTATAGAATTCATTAAAATCTGAAAATAAGTGCAATTGACTATCATAATCGACTGAGCTAATGACTTGAGATTCTTTATCAAATAATGCTACGATTTTGGCATTTGGAATCTCTTGTCTTCTTATTGCTGCTATGATCTCTCTACCAATGCTACCATAGCCTATTACTCCAACTTTTTTTTCCATCTTTTATTAGTTTCACTTATTCAATATTTGGATTTACATAATTCCTAGATTATACTGAAAGATGTCCGAAATATGATAAAAGCGTTTAGATTTTCAAATCAACGTCTTCTATATGTACGTTCTGGTTTTCTTTGTCCAGGTTGACGTCTTTTTTCAAATCTCTTGACAAAATTTAACTTGTTTCTTAATTTTGATATCGGGCTTACTCTCTTCTTTCCTTCAATTTTAGGAGTTTGACCTCTTACTTTTCCCGCCTTTGTTAACGATCCATGAGTTGGCATTTGACTTATGTTGACTGTGATATAATATATCTATTACTGCACAATTTTTCCTATTTTCTCAAAATTAAATCGATGTGGCAAGTATTGCCCTTACCATATGTGAAATAGGCAATGTTATCCTAAATTATGTTACTTTAAATCTATAACTATGTAAAACAAGCACATCAGATGACATTAGTCCAATCAATGCATTTCGATCAGATAAACTCACTGAAGAAAGAGTGCAACGCTGTCGTTTTGGCACACAATTACCAAATTCCAGAAGTTCAAGATGTAGCTGATTTTATTGGCGATTCATTGGCATTATCACGAGAAGCTGCCAAAACTGATGCTGACATTATTGTGTTTTGTGGTGTACATTTTATGGCAGAAACTGCTTCTATACTATGCCCTGAAAAGACAGTCCTTATCCCCGATCTAGAAGCAGGTTGCTCACTTGCATCGACTATTAATTCTAATGAATTAAAGAAATGGAAAGAAGAACATCCTAATGCTGTCGTGGTAAGTTATGTTAATACCAGCGCAAAAGTAAAAGCCCTTTCTGATTATTGTTGTACTTCATCTAATGCAGTTAAGGTTGTAAACAGCGTACCTATTGATACCGATATCTTATTCTTACCTGACATGTTTCTAGGTTCATACGTAGGACAGGTCACTGGCAGGAAGAATCTGTATGTATGGCCAGGAGAGTGTCATGTTCATGCGGGTATCACTACAGCTGACATTAATAATATATTTCAAAAATACAAAAATGCAGAATTCATGATCCATCCTGAATGTGGATGTACTTCATCAACCTTGTACAGCTTGGCATCTGGTGATATTTCTAAAAAAGCTCACATATTGTCTACTGAAGGAATGATGCAACATGCTAAAAAATCAGAGAGTAGTCAATTTGTTGTAGCAACAGAGACAGGTATCATGTATAGAATGAAGAAAGAAAATCCAGACAAAATGTTCATACCAATTAAGGAAAATGCCGTCTGTAAATATATGAAAAAAATAACAATAGAAAAAGTAGTGGATTCTCTTGTACACAAACAATATGAGGTCAAGGTTCCAAAACATATTGCAGATAGAGCGAGAACTGCTATTGAGCGTATGTTGACGATATCCTGATCAAGGAGTGAATGATATCATTATTGAAGTAACCAATTTTGATAATAATTAATAATTTAATTAATTGATTTCCATGGAAAAATCAATTGAGTGACTAGAATGAGTTAATGAGCCTACTGATATCATATCTGGTAAAGCAGTTGCATAATCTTTGATATTTGAAATATTTACACCTCCTGAAATTTCTACTAAAATTTTTTCTCGTAAACCAGATCTCTTCAAATACGATATGGTTTTCTGAGCTTCTTGGGGTGAAAAATTATCTAGCATTATAATATCTGCACCACTTTTAATAGCATCTACTGACGATTTCGTATCACTAACTTCACATTCTATCATCATATTTTTACCAGCTTTCAATTTAGCCTTTAATATAGAACGTCTAATCGAACTAGTTACCGCATGATGATTATCCTTTATTAGTATCATTTCGTCTAATGAATTTCTATGTGCATATCCTCCGCCCAATACTATTGATTTCTTGTCAAAGAATCTTAAACCCGGCGCAGTCTTTCTGGTGCCCGTGATCTTTATATCATTTGATACAGTTCTTACTATATCCACAAATTTCTTAGTATCGGTAGCAATTCCGCTCATACGCATTATCAAATTTAACGCGGTCCTTTCGGCCTTTAGAATCGACCTCGTATTTCCCTTGATCTTCATGACCTTGCGACCCTTTTTTACAATATCGCCGTCTTTAACTAGTGCGTTTGATTTACAATTGCAAATATCAAATATTGTAAGAGCTTCCTCCAGCCCTGCAACCACTGCAACTTCTGATTTACAAATAATAGACGACGAAGATTTCGAATCTTCATCGACTATGTACTCACTTGTGAGATCGCCTTGTCCGATATCTTCTCTGAGAAATCTAATGAGGGATTCTCGTAAATTAAAATATTGATTTAGATCTTTTGATTTTTTTTTAAAAGTCAAATCAAGTTACTTTTAGTGCATATTTATGTGGAGTTGATATTTGAAGTGTGGATGCGACCAGTGAATTCTCTGAATCAAATATTACTATTGTACCCGACCAGTCAGACGAAAGTTCGGTAGACTTGCAGACGGGACATACCTTTCCAATAGTAATTGCTTTACATTTTTTACACGCGAGTTCCTTAGCCATTTAAGCTGGCACTGTCCCTTTCTTTTCTTTTTGGCTAGTTGTGACAGGGGTTTTAGCCTTCTTTATCTCTTCTTCAATCCACTCAAGAGCACCCAGAAATGGCTGTCTACAGGTTATTCCAATTTTTCCCATGGCCGAGCCTTTTCCCAAACTAATTGCAGTTACTCTAGCTCTGAGCTTTGAACCAATCTTAAGCGATTTGGCTGATTGATTTGCAACTATCACCCCTTGCTTCACATCGCTTTTCAGATAATCATCCGTAATTTGAGAAAGGTGTAACAGTGCATCAGTAGGCCCTATTCTTACAAATGCACCAAAATCCGTAATTTCAACAATTTCTCCTTCCACAATTTCTTGCAATTTGGGATAAAATGTTAAGGCCTTAAAAGACACCTTGTGAAAGGTGGCACCATCACCGGAAACCAATTTTCCAACCTTATTTGTTTTTGCATCAATAATCATAATAACATAGCCCAATTCAGGATTTATCATACTTTCATATTTCTCCCTGAGAATTTCCATCGTGGTCTCATTAAGAGATTTTTTCATCATACTGGGAGGTATTCTTACAACATCATCCATGTGTATTATGGCAAACATTACTTATTGTCAATTGGTTTAAATTATCAATTTATGAACCTTTTCATTATTCTTGATTTTTAGTATCAAGATGCATACTATTGTATGATTTAAATATTCTCGGGAAGAGTACGATAGTATGGTCTCAATAGAGCAAATCATGTCAAAATTACAAACAATAGAAGATCCCGAATTGCATAAAGACATAGTGTCAATGGGCATGATTAAAGACCTTACGATTAACGATGGAAAAGTTGGATTTACATTAGAACTTACTACCCCTGCTTGTCCTTTTAATAGTGAAATAGAAGAATCGGTTCGCAATTCTATGATGGACCTGGGGATTAAGGATCTTGATCTCAAAGTAACTGCAAGAGTAATGGAAGGACGTTCAATTTCAATGGATGAATTGCTTCCTGGTGTCAAGAATATACTTGCTGTTGCAAGTGGTAAAGGAGGTGTGGGAAAAACAACAGTTTCTGTTAACCTCGCTCTGGCTTTGTCAAAGACCGGTGCAAAAGTTGGTTTATTAGATGCTGATGTCTATGGCCCAAGTATTCCTCTGATGTTAGGACTCAAAAACGCACCTGAAGTAATTAATAATAAAATACAACCTGTCTTGGCTCAAGGAGTAAAAGTGATTTCAATGGGATTCTTTTATGAACAATCACAGCAAGCAGGAATCTATAGAGGTCCAATAGTGTCTGGAATTGTAAAACAATTTCTAACTGATGTAAACTGGGGTGAGCTTGATTATTTAATAATTGATTTACCCCCAGGTACAGGAGACGCACCATTAACATTAGCACAAACAATCCCTATAACTGGAATAATTATAGTTACTACTCCTCAAGATGTGGCAATGAATGTCGCGGTAAAGGCGGTGGGCATGTTTAACAAATTAAATGTACCTATTATAGGAGTCATAGAAAATATGAGCTATTTAGAATGTCAACATTGTAATAATAAGATAAACATTTTCGGTACTGGAGGTGGTCAGAAAGTTAGTGAGCAGTTCAATGTTCCTTTCATTGGGCAAATTCCTCTCCATCAACAGATAATGACTGCAAGTGACAGCGGTAACCCAGTAACACTTTCAGGAGCAAATAATGGCCAGGCAATCATATTTGACAAAATTTCCCGTACTGTTGCTGGAAGAATCAGTATTATCGCCTCTGAATTGCAGGATCAAGAAAAATCAGCAAATGAACAGCCAAAAGAAAAAGAACCTCAAAGTGTCAATACCGCCTGATATTCTTAAAGAACTGAAAAAACCATTAGGTAAGTTAATTTTAGATAGTGATATCACAGAAAAAAGAATAAGAAAAGAAATTGATGGCCCTAAACATAAGATAATAACAATAGGTGACCGTTCTACGGAGAGATTTATTTCCTTTGATATTTTTCCTAACCTGGCTATAATTGACGGAGTTGAAAGAAGGCAAGACAAAAGTTCTACTTTGCCTGATAAACTGAATGATTTAAAAGCTAAAGGCATAACAAGAATTTCTTGTATTAATCCAGCTGGATCTATTACACATGAGGCAGTCACTAAAATCAAATTTGCACTTTCGGTTGAGAAGAACTTTGTTTTGCAGGTTGTTGGTGAAGAGGATTTATTGACTCTACCTGTCTGTTACTTTGCACCGCGTAATTCAGTAGTATGTTATGGTCAGCCATTGAAAGGATTAGTTATTATCAAGGTCAATGATTCTATACGGCGAAAAGCTAAAGAATTAATGAAATCAATAAATAATAAATTATTAACGGGGTATGATGATGTGGTGGCTGTTTGAAATAGAAGTGATCGAAAAAACATAATTTTCTGACCCCGCTAAGATCATTTTTTATGAAAATTTCAAAATTATAATACTAAGCTTTTGCACGACGTGAACAATATTCATACATGACAAGAGCACTCGCATTTTGACATCTTTACGTCAAAAGAGCAGTCATGATCCGATCCGCATGAATCCCCTATCGGCCATTCACCAGGACATTCGGTATGACGATTCCTTTTACAAAAGAAGGTAAGTGTCATTTGAATTCAACAGGAATATTGTTGTTTGAATATTTGAATATTTATATTTCATTAAGACATGAGATAAACATAAAGTATATTATTTGATTAAATTTTATAAAGTATTGCATGAGTAGCAAGGTTGCTATTATTTGTATTACTAAAAATGGAATCAGTATATCAAAAAGAATAAAAGAAAAGATTCCATCGGCATCAATTTACGCACAGTCTAAACATAAAGATTCTTCTGATGGGATTATCTGGTTTGAGAAAAATACAAAAAATATGATTGAAGAGGTTTTCAAAGAATATGATAGTATCATATGCATTTTTTCATTGGGAGCTGTCATCCGTTTAATTTCAAATCTTTTGGTGGATAAGAAGACAGACCCTGCAGTTATCGTGATAGATGATAAAGCAAATTATGTAATAAGTGCACTCTCTGGTCACTTGGGAGGTGCAAACGCCTTATCTAAATCCATTGCAGATATTTTGAATTCAACAGCTGTAATCACCACCGCCGCAGATGTTAATGAAACAATAGCAGTTGATCTTTTAGGTAAAAACTTTGAATGGCGTATCGAAAACTTTGAAAACGTTACCAAGGTTAGTGCACATATGGTAAATGAAGAAAAAATAGGAGTTTACCAAGATACTGGTGAAACAAAATGGTGGGATAAAGAATTACCAAAAAACGTAACAATAATACAAAATATTGATGAATTGAAATCAGATAATTTCAAGGCAGGTTTGATCATCTCTGATAAAATCATAACAGATCCCCTGGTGATTAGAAAATCTGTAATATATAGACCAAAGAGTCTTGTTGTAGGATTGGGTTTTCACTGGGACACTGCTGAGAAAGATATAGAAGAGGGAATTATGAAAGTGTTGACGGAGAATGGACTGTCTTTTCTTAGCATCAGAAATCTCTCAACTATAAGTAGGGGAAAGTCTAGTACTTCACTAGGATCCTTCTCGGATAAACATGGAATTCCTCTAGACTTTTTTGATAAAGAGAAACTAAAAAAGGTGATGGTCCCAAACCCCTCGGACGTCGTAAAAAAATACGAAGGAACGTCAAGTGTTTCAGAAGCTTCATCCAT
>JAATVL010000155.1 GCA_014523525.1 Nitrososphaerales archaeon TH703
AATACGCGTATTACCTTCGTTGAGGATCCAAAATCTGATTTAGAAATAATTCCATATTTGGATGATCGTATTCAAAGAATGAGGGAATTGATTGATAATATTATCAGCAAAGAACCATTGCTTAGAAGAAAATTTCCACCCAAGAAGACACGAACTTAATTAATAATTAAATCCCCTCTCTGTTTGCTGTCTGATTTTGCCACATTTTGCGACATTTTCGACCTGAGTTATGTGTTCAATTTCTCTTCAATTGGATCAATAACGGTCTTTCTAGGACATTCTACGTCTTCAAGCCTTATCTTTTTGTATTTACCAAAATCCTTTGTATAAATTCTCTCCAAAACATGTTGCGCGTTCATTACCGTAATTTCATATCTTTCTCCCTTGTATGTTACCGACGCATCTCTGCCGAAGTCCCATCTCGTTATAATCCATTTCCCACATTGTGGAATTGATTGATTTTGATTTAATTTGTCATGGTTGACAGTAACGGTCAAACCTTCTAGAAAACCCTCCGACATTCCTATTATCCTAAAGAACCGAATAATACCGTTATAATCAAGTGGAATTGGGTCTAATGAGCAACCTATTATGACGGTCACCGTATCATTTTTGTTAATCGTAATTTTTACGATTGTATTATTCTTACTCCAAGATGTAATACGAATCGCCTTGTTTGCTTTAAATTTAGGGAAGTCTCTAACTGAAAATGTTTCGTAAATGTTAGGAGCCTTGAATTTTAAGTGTATATCATGAATACTTTGTTTGTCCATTGGAAGATTTTTAATCATGTTGTATATTGGATCGTTATTACTGGTAGTGACCCCAGTATGGCATGGTGTCACTACCTTTCCGAACCTATGACCCTTTAACGTGTGAAAAGCAATAGATGATTTGAAATCTAATTCAACAATACCATCTTTCTTTAGTTTAGATATCTTATTTCGATATGTTTTAGGCTTCATTATGTCAAGGAAATCCCTATAACTAAATGGTCTGTGTTAGTGGTAAACTAACAAAGCCATACGTTCTTGCATGGCATCATCTAAGTTGCTCATGTTAGAAGATCAAAGAACTGTAGGGTGTCCCTGTAGGTGTATGATGTCCTTGTCCCTGAAGGTGTCCCTGAGTTTAACCGAAGTATTGAGCAAGTGACTTGATGGTTGTCTGGTTTTTTTGTTCCGTTGAAAAATTTATAATCTTGATTGTTGAAAGCCATTTTAGACAATTTTCCCTCTCTGGGTCGCTCTGGTGATGGTGATCGTTGGTCGTTCAGTGTTGGGGGTTCCTACGCCCCTGACGTTATCACTTAAGACAGTGTTAAACCACAACCAAATTAAAATTTGAACAAATCTATACTTAGAGTATGACTTGCCAGTATACGATTCAATTTATTGAAATTATCGCTAATCTATAGCAAATAATAAATAATTTACCAAAATTCATTCTGAGTATGTTATTTGGAAGGAATAAGATAAAGGATGGCGATTATGTTTTTGTATCTCAAGAATATTCTGAAAAAATAAGGCTTGTTATTGGAAGAATAATTTCTTTAACTGATTCAATCGCAAGGATTAGAGGCTCATATGTTATTCCATTAGGGCTGATAGAAAAAGTTACTTCCGGACGAGGTGAGGGAAGACCAAGAGAAGTTCTCCAAAATCCCGATCCAAATAATTGTATTTTTATGTTAATAGATAATGTTGAAACAGGCAATTTTGATGAGGAAATTGATATTAACTCTTCAAAAATAAAGTGGATAAATGAAGAAAGGTTTCACGTACTTGACGGATGGATAAAGGAAAATCTTCCTGAAGTCTTTGCTAATGTATTAAGAGCTAAATCCAATGAAGATAGAATGGAGGCAAGAACTATTTTATTAGAGAAAATGAATTCTCTTTATGAAAGAGATCTAAAGGATCACATGTATGCTGTTGCGAGAAGCACCAAAATATTGTGATCTTTAAAAGTAGCAAACAATTAGTATTTCTAATAATCAGGCTTTACTAGGATTAAAGTAAATCGTGTAACAATATAGAAGGCATGAACATCTTGGAGGTGAAAAAATGAGTATTTTATTACACCCCTCTTCGCCGACAAAAAAGTTTAACAAAAAAGAAGCAATCAAAATGAAATTAGAACAAATTGCCGCCATAGCAGTTATTACTATATATGTAACAGTCACAGTTCTTGGCCTTACTGCGATAAATCCGGAAGTCGTTAGCGGAATGCTGGGATAGAGCAAAAATAAAAAGATAACTTCTAATTACCAAAATTAATTTCTCCATTTTTCTTACTATAATATTGTTAATGTATGTCGGCACAATGTATATAGAAAGTTCAATGAAAGCCTATTCTACTTGTAGGGATAAAATTGTAGGATTTGAACAAAGTGGAATGGATACAAGTCCTGGCCAGTTTAAACTAGCGTTGTCATATTGTGGAACCAGATAAAATAGATATTTTTTACTTCTCATACGTTTTAACTACGAACCGTTAAAACGTCCTCTTGAACATGAAAATTGAGACTATGTTTCGTTCCTTTATACTTGATTTAAATAGGGGACTAAATTGTGATTTTGAAAGTTTTATATTATGGTCATGGGTAGAGCATTCATAAAATGGAATACGTATATGCTGCATTATTACTACACAAACTAAACAAGGATATCACTGAAGATAATGTAAAGAATGTCATAAAGGCTACTGGTGCAAATCCAGATGAAGTCAAGATAAAGGCATTGGTAGCAGCCTTGAGTGAAGTAAACATAGATGAGTCACTAAAATCGACTCCCATGGCTATGGCCGTACCTGCTACTGCAGCTGCTGCAGATTCTGGCGCGACAGAAGCAAAGGATGAAAAGAATGAAGAGAAAAAGGACGAAAAGAAGGAAGAAGAAGCTTTAGAAGGATTATCTTCTTTGTTTGGATAACTCTAGTGAACATTGATCCACTCTAACGATTGAGTAATTTTTTCCTGCGGGCAATTATTATGCTCACAATAGTGCATAATCTTTGAGAAATGAGATTCATGGAGATTACTGCTAAGGTAAAAAGTTCTAGGCTTCGCTATGTTATCACCCTGTCTAACTTATACTATTTCGCAAATTATTGTTCTTTTTTACAGAAATATTTTTGACTTATACGGGATAGTTATGATGACTCGCTTTTTACCGATTTTTCATTTGTGTAAAGGTATTTGATTAACTTTAGCATTGTTCAGAACACTAAACTATATTTCAAGTTAATTTTTGTATCCACCTAAAATACTCTCATGCTTAATTCTGTGTATCTACAGGAATATCATATTCTAGCACTGACTTTGTAACTTATACTTTAAACTGGATTAGAATGTAAAATCATATTATTAAAATTATCAATAATAAGAATACTTTTTCTCCTTGAGATAAGTATTGGAGTTTTGAATCTCATTTTCATCCCTCATCGTACTGCATAGATTTGAGAACATAGATATGTAGTTTAAATTAAATTCATTATTGAGTTATTGTAGGTATAACACATGCAATTATTTTCTACGAGAAGAACTGGATTAACAATGATATACCAAAGCTTATTCATTTTTTGTTTATCTTATTCAGCCAACAGAGTAGCCCTTGTTCTTTAACTTATTGACCAAATTCTGAGCTTTCATTTCTTCAGTTGAAATTATTTGCGCTGCAGTATCTTTTGACAAATAGTTTGATTCAAGTGCCAGAGATTGTGCCTGTCTGGATGCCTTTGACAGTAAATATCCCATCGATTCTTTTGTAAAGTAACTTGATTCAATTGCAAGAGATATAGATTCATTATATGATCTGCTCAATTCATTTTTGATTTCATTTATATCAATTCTTAGATCATCTTCTGCAAATACTAACTTGTCTGCAATAGCGTAGTTTACTACGATTCCTGCTTCAATTGGCTTTATATTTAATTTTGACAGTAGAGAGGCAAGCTTTGTAGATATTACATCGCTGGGCTTTGCAACGATTGTATCTCTACTTACCCATATTGTGCCTTGATCTATCTTTGTAGGAACATTTGCTTCTTTGAATTCTGATAATACCGGACCTGGAGTTATTCCCGTATCGCCAGATGGGATCATTATTTCAGTTTTTGTTATATCTCCACCTTTTGCAGGTAGAAATACCTTATTTTGATCGAAAATAAGGTTGAGTTTGAAAGGACTAATATTGGTAAACATAAGCGCACATTGTCCCTCCAACTGGGAGCTCAATTTATCAATACCCTGCACATCTGATATCTTTTCAAATGCCTTCTGTGTTACCCTATTTTTGATTACTTTGATGATAATTTCTTTGTGGAATTTTTTCCTTATTTTCATTAATTGCGTGGCTCGAACCTTATTTACCTTTGAAAGTGCTATCACATTGTAAGATTTTGGAAGATCAAGCATTTGTTGATGTAATTCTTGTTTTCCTTTCGGATAGGTTATTCTAGTGTGTTTTTGACTAGTCATAGTATATCTCCTTACTTTTGTTTTTCTCCTAACGTCGAATCCTTAGAAGGATTACTCATTGTGAACTTTATTATCGTATTACGAATATTCTTATCTCCCTGTGGCAATTTTTTTTCAATTGCAGATATTACAGCAAGTGCATTATTTACAAGGTGTTCGTCTTTCATTTTTTCGTCGCCTATCTTGGCAGAAACGTTAAGTTGATTTTTTGCTCTCGCTCTGACAGAACCCCTGAATCTTTCTGCAATATTCTCTATTGGCGCTCCATAGGTAATAGGCGAAGGCATTTTGCCCTTTGGTCCCATGAACTGTCCTAAAGAGCGACCAACATTGGACATTAGTGAAGTATCAGCAAAGAAGAAATCATAGGCTTTTACAACCTTTCTCGCATCCTTCTTATTGGTAGCAAGCCTGTCAAGTTCATCTGGCTCAATAACTCTATCAACCTGAGCCTTTCTAGCTCTCGTTCCCATATCTCCAGATGCAAATACACATATGCTTGAAGTCTTCATTGTCTTGTTAGGAAGATTTACAACTTCATTTATACTAAATCCTTTTTTAACATCAATGTCCTTTAATATGAGGGTCAATTCTGCGGACTGAGTGAAATTGCGCTTTATAATTCCATCTCGTGCATTTTTTATTATATTTTTTAATTGATTATCATCAAGCATAGTTGAAAATTTTAGATTTTAAGCCACTTATAAACGTGAGTTGTGTACGTAGATTTCATAATTTTCAATTTAAACCTAACTCTGCAACTGTTTGCTTAACGAATACCAAGATAATACAGAATGCTTGTGTAACTGTCATCACTATTATCAATTTGGTAACCTGTGTTCATCCCGCAATAGAAGTACGGGCCCGGAGGGCTTCGATCCCTCGACTTCCGGCTCTCTTTGTTAAACTTAGAAGGCAGGCGCTCTATCCAAGCTGAGCTACGAGCCCATTGGCTTTGCATTATTTAGCAAATCCTTTCCAAAAAAGGAAATAAAATATTCACTTATAAACTGTTCAAAACGTCAAATGTTTTCTTTTTTCAGGACAACAATGCAAAAAGGAGATTTGAATTAAATTGAATTTATGCCGGAATCATTTTTGGGCCAAAGAATATCATATGTTGAATGCACATCTAAATACTATATTGATTTAGTTTGAATGCAGCATCTGAATCTTATCAAAAAATAAGATTTATTACTCGTACATCTCACCATATTATAACTTTGATCACTTCGAAGGCTTCGGCATATTTGGAATTAATTTGATATCCTCTATAAGAACATCTTCCAAGAATCGCAGGGATCCAAATATCACCACAACGAACAAACTGAGATTGGAAACACTCTAGAGCATTTTTCTTTATTTCAATCGTTTCAGTAATATTTACGAACAATTGGGGTCTGAAAGAATTTTCAGTAATGCCTCCTGGTATCGTTGTTTCATACATGAATATGTTATTTTGATCTCTACACGCTGAAATTATACTTTTTGTTAAAATTTGATGATCCTGATGAGAATCTCCATGCCATTGTGTGAAAATGGAATCTGGTTTGTTATTAGTAATTAATGAATCTATCAAAGTAACCAATTTTCTCCCGAATACCATTTCCTCAGGAGGTAAGTCAAGGAATATTGGAGATTTACATCCCATTACTTTAGCTGATAACATGGATTCGGACATTCTTCCTTCCTTCGTATCAGATTTTACAAAATTTGGTAACGTAGCTATAACTGGCTGAACCTCATAACCCAAGGAAGAGAGTTTAGCTATGGTGCCTCCCATACCGATTTCCAGGTCATCTGGATGTGCTCCAAATACTAGAATTGATTTAGATTGCATACAACCAGATTAAGATAATTTCCCTATTTATGAACTGTTAATGGCTGGCGGGACCAATCTGTAACTTCTCATCTCTCTGAATCTTCTGTAATTCTGATCAACTTCCATTGCTGCCATCAATATCTTGCTTTTTATTGATTTTGACGATTGCAAAAACATCTTTGTGTCTTTGGGTAAGCAATGTCCTCCCACACCATCACGGGGTTCTAGTATATTTACATTCCATTTAGTGTTCAAGGCTTCTCTTAACTCTCCAAAGTTAACATTATTTGTCTGACAATACAGATAGAGATCCTCCGAAAATGCTATCTGCATATATCTATCAGCATTTTCTATTATTTTTGTCAACTCAGCAATCTCTATTTCAGATACAGGGTGCATTGGGATCCCAAGACCGTTAGTTTTGGGGGTTCCGTAGATTTTATTACTGGTAATGCTGTCAGTTTGCTCTAGAACTTCGTTACCACTATCATAGAATTGCAGAGCTATTTTTAGACAGCAATCGCTCACCCCACCGATTACCCTAATTTGGTTGACTCCATGCACGTCTTCTTCGAGAGCATACCACCTGTGAGGAGCGTGTGCAACGTGAAGTCTGTGGTTTAATATTTCAAATATCTTTTTTGAAGTCCCTTTTGGAACTGTACTTTCTATGGAAACAAGCGAACCATTTTTCGCTTCTCTTGAGATTTTTTGCGCTAGTGAAAAAAGGCCATCTACATAGGGGGCATATTCGTCATTTGGATCATGAGTAGATACACACAAGATAAAAACATCAATGTCATCAAACCGTTCAATACTTTTAATTCCATAATTTTTTTCCGCATTTTCTTCTCTTAGCGGATTGATATCATATCCAAAGGTTTCAAATCCACTTTCTTTTACATACTTTGCAACAGGCAAGCCAAGTTGCCCAAGGCCTATAACCAAAACGTTCTTTATTTGACCCTTTGATTCTAAATGCATTTTTGCTGATATTAAGGATTCAAAATATAATTATTAAAGCCTTGAGATGGAATAGAACGTAAGTTAATCACTAAAGAAATTTCTAGGTAGTTCATATAGAACTTTATGTATAAGATTACCTACCTCAAATCTAGAATTACTATATTTTTCAAGTATATTCTTAATTCTCTCATTTTTGATAGTACTGATTTGCTAGATATAAATAATCAAGCAAAATTAATAGATGTGTGATAAGAATTGGGTTAATAGGTAAAACAAACACTGGTAAAACTACTTTCTTTAACTCTGCTACATTAGGAAATGAAGAAATTGCAAATTACCCATTTACAACTAAAAAACCAATTCATGGAAATGCTAATGTGATTACCTTATGCGTTCATAAAGAATTCGGGGTAGTGGACAATCCAAGGAATTCACTTTGTAAAGATGGATGGCGATTTATTCCTGTTGAATTGATAGACCTTCCCGGTCTTATTAAAGGCGCATGGGAGGGTAAGGGTCTTGGTAACCAGTTCTTATCTGTTGCTGCACAGTCTGATGTTTTGCTTCATATAGTAGATGCTTCTGGAAGCATTGATGCGTCTGGAAAAATAGCAGAGGCTGGCGCGGGGGATCCAATTGCAGATGTATCAGATATAGAAGAGGAACTGGTTTTATGGTACTTGAAATTATTTGAAGGAAATCGAGAAAAAATTTCAAGGATGACCAATTCGGGAGTAGACACAGCGCATGCGGTTACTGAAATATTTGGAGGTATAGGCGTCAAGGAATGGCATGTAAAAAAATCTATCAGTGAAAATAATCTTGCTGATAAGAACATACATGAACTCGATTCTGACGAGAGTAGAAGATTTGTTTCTACGTTGAGGGAGATATCAAAACCTTCGCTAATAGTTGCAAATAAAATAGATCTTCATCCTGCTGCAGAAAATTTCAAGAGACTTCGTGAACACAATAAACATATGTTTGTAATTCCTTCAAGTGCTGATGCTGAGCTAACTCTTAGGAGGGCCCAGAACAGGGGGTTGATAAAATATTCCCCTGGAGATGAAATATTCGATATTTATGAAAATACTGTGCTAAATGAGAAACAAAAGTGGGCACTTAATTTTATAAGGAAGGATGTCTTGGGTGAATATCTTAGAACTGGAGTACAATTTGCATTAAATATTGCTGTATTCAAGTTATTAAATATGAACGTCGTTTATCCAGTATCAGACCCTAACAAATTGTCCGATAGAAAAGGTAACGTACTTCCTGATGCCTTTCTCATGAAAAATGGTTCCACTGTACAGGATCTTGCAAATGACATACATACCGAGTTATCAAAAGGTATTGTTTATGCTATCGATGTTAGAAACGGTTTAAGATTACCAGGTGAATATCAAATAAAGGACAGGGACGTATTATCAATAGTTTCAACCATGATAAAAAAATAAATTCTTGAAATGAAGCAGGATATTGCGATGGCTCTCGATTTCGTATGGACCAAAGATATATTCAGATCGAAATCTAGAAACCTGTTGGCTTAAAGAAACCGAATTTGTTGGCATCTGAAATGACATTATTCAAAATATACTAAAATTTTCAAGTGGCTCCGATCCAAGCGCCGGAAGAAATTTTCAAACTGACAGGCTGGATGTATCTAGATTATTGAAAATTAGAATCGTTCAAATTAGCAAGACATTGTTTTTTATCCTTTGAATTGACAAATTAGGATATTTACTTTTTATAATCATTCAAGATATCCCTGTATCTTACATCCCTATAAGCAATATACTTTACATATTCCCCATACGTCATTTCAAACTTACAGGATTCACATTTGACAAAGCTGAAATCATCAGAAAGCTCGGCAGGCCTCTTACAATCGGGACATACTATCTTCATGATATTACTATCTAGATTCTAACAATTAAGCGTTGACAGACCAGAAAGCTAATAATATTCTGATTTGCCATTAAATTGCCTTTAATTGTTTTACTATTGGTTGTCTTGCCTTTCGGAATACTCGAAATCCACAAATGCACTTTATTTCTGGTAACTTGGAAAGTTCTTCGTTTGAAACCGGAGTCCCACATCTCATACATTCATAAATAACATTACCGATGGTTTTTTCGCTTTCCACAGTTATTATTGGTTAGATTGAAATTTATTTGTTTTTCTGTAAATTCTAATAGGTTTGGATTCAAAGCAGATCAAAATTGGGTAATTTAGTTCTTAAACTCAAAATTCAGGTCAAAGTCCTTATTATCGCCTCTTCCATCTCTTTAATGCAGGCCTTAATATCTCTAGGATTGCTTTGCAACTTTCCCCCTGAAGCAAAATCATGACCACCGCCTTCAACAAGGTATGATGCTATTTTATTACATGAAATTCTGTTTGTATCTCTTCTAATGCTAACTTCTCCACGTCGATTAAAGAGCATAGCCAGGTCAACCTTCATGTTAGAGAATAGCTCATGAGAAAATAGACTTGTTTGAACGTAAGGATATGTAAAAGCAAAGGCGACGTTTAATGACAAGATTTTCTTTATTGTTAGCGTCTTCAACGATTCTTTTTTTTGAAAATCGCTAATCTTTATGAATTTTGTATAATCCTTTTGCATATCTGAATCCCACAATATTCCCTTCGATGCTTTTTGAACTAGGGATTCAAGATTTAGTTTGGAATTTGCACTATTTTTATAAAAATGGATTAATTCTGAGAGTCTGGAATCATGGTTCTCGATATTGCTCATAAAGTCTGAGCTATGTGCTATCGACTTTAACTGCTCTGCATTTTTATTCTTGTACATCAATTTTTCATACATGAGTTCTGTTGCACATTTTTTTCCAGATGAATCATGAAACAATTTAACCAGCTTTCTAATTGAGATCAATGATTTTCTATGCCATGGGTGATGGTCAACCCATATTACAGCCCACTGTCTCTTTTTCAGATATTGTATTGATTCTACGCATAAATTGGAAACATTATCATCATTAATGCCAAGATCCGAAATAATAGCAAGTCCGTCCTTTGTCTTGGATTCATATTTTAAGTAATCAAACATTTTTTTAAAATTATCTAGTCCATAATTATAGAATGAAACTTTAGCTCTGGGAAACCTCATCAGGGCAACGGAAGCAGAATACATGCCATCTATATCTGCTTCATGAGTGCATATTATGACACGCA
>JAATVL010000156.1 GCA_014523525.1 Nitrososphaerales archaeon TH703
TTTATCAGATCAGATTATTGAACTGAATATGTATCTAGTGTCGTATTCTGCCTTGTCGTGTCGTGCCTTGTCGTGTCGTGTCGGCATGTTGTCATCTTCTGTCATAAAATAGACTTAAGATATTTACCTTCGATTGAAATATTTACATCTAGCTGAATCAATTTCGTAATTAATTTGATTTCCAAGTATAATTTTATATTTGATAACCTGTGTCAGATAATACATCAAGCATAATGTACTATTCAATTGAAAAAGGGACAAGTGCCAGAACTGTATACCTTATCGTATTCTACATCTCTGCTATCTCGATGACTGCGATTACATTTTATGCACTATATCAAAGCATAATTGAGTATTCTTCTACGGGAAAAATTGTAATAGGTGAAATTCTAGTAAAAACAGAATTTCCATTTAAAGGATTCTCAAAACTCATTACCTACCTAATGATTGTTTCAGTGGTTTCATGGTACTGCGTTACCAAATTAGGTGGCGACAAAGTAAAGGAAGTTTCTCCCGCTCTTCGTTCTATACTGCAATTAATCGTTCTGGCAATACTTGTAATTGCGTTATACGAATTTGTTTACAATTTTGTCGTATGGAGTTCTCTAATGACGCTTAACGCGTTGGATGGAAGCATAAATTTGGATACTATTAATATAGCATATCCAAATCCACAAACACCTTGGAATTTGGTCTTTGCCACAAAGATGTCTCTGGCTGCCTTATTGATTTCCGCTCATGGGTTTTATATCATTTCAAAGAAGGGGAAGACCTAAATGATAATTAATTAAATTAGAATGTACATAACCGGTGCCACATCGTAAAAAGAACCATTTTTTAGTCAAAGTTATATGCCCGTTTTTTATTCACAAAATACAGTAAGATGACCTCTAGAGAAAATTCCAAAGACCAAATTTCGACTGAACAAAAAATTAGTGAGATGCTTCAACAATCAAAGATCCTAGAAGCATATCTGAATGATATTTTAGCAAAGGAATCAACGGTAACTAGACTTATTACAGAGGCCCATCTTGCTTCAGAAGCAATCCAAGAATTATCCACAACTAATCATGAAGAATCTCTTGTTCCTATAGGGATCGGAATTTATCTCAAGGTCACAGTTCCACAAGTAAGGAATCTGTTTGTTAATGTAGGATCTGGTGTTACTATTGAAAGGTCTAAAGAAAACACGAAAAATTATGTGGAATCAAAAATCAAGGAATTTGAGCTTGCATTGCAACAATTACAATCACAAAAAGAGCAGATAGCAGTACGCATGAATCAACTTCAAAATGATATAAATGTTGAAATGCAAAAATCTCAAACTCCAAATTCATAGCAGGCAGGATTGCACTCCTTTTGTTTGAGAGATTAAGAAAAATATTTTCTGAGACTGCAAAAAACCTCAGTCAAAAATCAATTTCTAAAAAAGAGATTGACTCTATCTTAGTAGAATTACAGATTAGTCTCATGGAAAATGATGTAGCTCATGAAATTGTTGATGAAATGACATCAAAAATAAAAACAGAAATATTGAGTGTGAAGCTAGAAAGGAACGAAAATACTGACGAAGTAATCACTACAAAATTATATTCATTTTTACACGAATTATTTTCATCGACCACTAACAAGACAGATATTATTCAATCTGTTTTGGAAAAGAAAAGATCAAAAGCTGGTCCATATTCTATCATCTTCCTTGGTATCAATGGCACTGGAAAAACGACCACGATTGCCAAATTTTGTAAATTGCTAAGAGATAATGGAATTTCGGTTGTTTTAGCCGCCGCAGACACGCATAGAGCAGGAGCTATTGAACAGATTTCACATCATGGTAACAATCTTAATGTCAAAGTAATCTCACAAAGGTATGGAGCAGATCCATCAGCCGTTGCGCGAGACGCATTAGAGCACGCAAAAAAGAATTACATAGATGCCGTTTTAATTGATACCGCAGGTAGAATGCAAACTTCAAAGAATCTAATGGAAGAAGTTAGCAAGATAATAAGAGTAATAAAACCTGATATGAAAATATTTGTTGGAGATTCTTTGGCGGGAAACGATACAGTTAACCAAGCCCGAGAATTTTTTCAATACACAAATTTTGATGGCTCGATATTGACAAAAAGCGATGCTGACGCTAAAGGTGGTGCAGCTATTTCAATTGCTTATTTGACTCACAAGCCTATTCTATATCTGGGTGTAGGCCAAGGGTATGCAGACTTGGCTGAATTCAATCATAATAAATTTCTTGATTCAATTTTCAAAGATAGAGTATATGATAAAACTAACGACGACTTGAAAAGTAAAGAAACATCGCTTTCTGATACTAAATTAGTGAAACCCGTGACTGAGATTCCAAACGTTGATTCACAAGCTGATATTAAACCTGAAATTATAAGTAAGGACGTTGATAAATTTAAAACAAACAATGAATCAGTATCAACACCACCAACAGTAGAATTAGAGAGAAAAGACCTAGATAATGAAGTACGGTTGGTTCCTGATCAAGTGTATGATGAGCAGATGAGAAAGAATGAAGAAACAAATGAGGAAACCAGTGAATCAAAATCAAAAAAACGATCATTTTTGAACAAGTTTTCGAGAGATAGGAAAAATGAGGACGCTATCATTGATGGTAAATCTCCCTCAAACAAGGATATTAAAACTAAAAAAGATAAAAGTAAAAAGGGAACTGAAAACGAAAAGGAAGGAGTTGTCTATTTAACTGATGATGATATAAATGATCTCATTAAGTAAAAAATATCTGACTAGTATTGAGGATTTAAGCGAAGACGAAATCCTCAATTTGATTACGCGGGCAATTGAATTTAAGAGGAATAAGGAAGGAAACAGTAACAAAAAAGCTCTAGATGGTAAAACACTTGCCTTGATGTTTGAAAAGCCATCCACTAGGACACGGTTGAGTTTTGAAACTGCGATGTTCCAGTTGGGTGGTAATACAATTTATCTGAATGCTAATGATCTACAGGTATCTAGAGGTGAATCTATGCAAGATACTGCCAAAACCATCTCTTTATACGTAGACTGCTTGGTGGCAAGAGTTTATTCTCACGACACTATAGTAAAGTTAGCACAAAATTGTAAAATTCCTGTAATTAATGGATTATCTGATTTATATCATCCATGTCAAGTTTTGGCTGATCTAATGACAATATTAGAACATAAGAAGAGCTTTAAAGGATTAACACTGGCTTGGGTTGGCGATGGCAATAATGTGTGTAATGATCTTCTCATCGGCTCTGCAAAAATGGGAATAAATATCAAAGCTGCTATTCCGAGGGGCTACGAGCCTCCAGTAGAAATACTGAAGATAGTAACGCATGAATCAAAATTAAGAGAAACTGATTTTGATATTGTACGTGAACCAATCGACGCCGTGAATAATGCGGACATTGTAGTCACAGATACGTTTGTTTCTATTGGAAAAGAAAACGAAGATGATAAAAGAAGATCTATTTTTATTCCAAAGTATCAGGTAAATGGTAAACTGATGGGTTCTTCAAAAGACAACGCAATATTCATGCACTGTTTGCCTGCAAAAAGAGGAGAGGAAGTAACATCAGATGTGATAGATGGAAATAAATCAGTCGTCTGGGATGAGGCAGAAAATAGACTTCATGTTCAAAAATCACTTCTTGTCAGTTTACTTGACTGAGCGAAAGAGATTTTCTATTTAAATTATATTTGATAAAATAAAGCAGGTGGCCTATTTAGTGACAAACAAATAGAATCTATAGACTTTGCACCTAGAAAAGGCATGATGATAAATTGAATTTTTTCCTAATTTCATTTTTTTCTACCGAGCTAACCCTAACATTAGATACGAAAAAAAGGTATGCTTTGTTAAGCAATTAATAGGTATTTCATAAAACTATTGATTATTCCAAACTACATGTATTGAGGTCTAGATTTGGACTTGATTATGTGACTGATGGTCTTTGTTATGGTTTCTTTTGAACTTGCAAGTTCACGTTTCATTTTTTGCAAATCATTTACATATTTCCTCAATAGCATTCGATATTTTTTTATTGATTTGATTTGCTCCCTGGGATTTGGAGATCCTAGGGATCGACGAGTGGATATTGATCTTTGTGAATCAGTCTCCGTTATTATGCGAATTAGCTTATCCACTTCTATGCTTATTTTCATGTCTTGAAGAATTTCCTTAATATCAGTAACATCCAATGACTTTAGTGGAATCTGTTTTTTAAACGCGTTATTAACCAATGATCCTACCAGTCTATGAGCAGTCCTGAAAGGTAATCTTTCTTTCATAACTAGGGCTTCAGCAATATCAAGTGATATTGAGTAACTGTTGTTTGATGCTTTGACCATCATGTCCTTCTTTATTGTTAAAGAGTCAATAATGTCTCTCATTATCTCTAATGACGATTTTGTAATATCAATTGAGTTCCAAAAGGGAATTTTAGTATCTTGCAAATCTCTGGTATACCCGGATGGTAATGATTTGAGAATTGTCATAACGCTTGTCAGATTTCCTATTACAATTGCTGTTTTTGATCTTGTCAATTCAAGTGGATCTGGATTTTTTTTCTGTGGCATGGCGCTCGAACTAGATGCATGTTTGTCGCTTATTTCTACAAATGAGAACTCTTGTGACGACCAAATTATGATGTCTTGTGCAATTCTACTTTGTGTTATCATTATGGACGTTATGTCTGACATAAACTCAATCATGAAATCTCTTGAAGAAGTGGCATCAATTGTATTAGATATTATTTTTTTAAATCCCAATAATTCTGCAGTCCTCTTTCTACTAAGGGGAAGAGTTGATCCTCCAATCGGACCAGAACCTAACGGCGATTCGTTAA
Organism: Nitrososphaerales archaeon TH703; assembly: GCA_014523525.1. Classification (GTDB taxonomy): domain Archaea; phylum Thermoproteota; class Nitrososphaeria; order Nitrososphaerales; family Nitrososphaeraceae; genus TA-21. The sequence goes on from JAATVL010000156.1 coordinate 4,857, forward strand.
CTCTATCATACAATGAAATTAATCTACTAACATCTCGTAATAGAGCTGAACAGTATGATAATAGATAGTGTGCAAAATTTCCTAGCTGAGCTTCTTGAAGATGCGTGTAAAGTGGCATAACTGAATTCAAGTTCTCTTCCGCCTTTTGTATAAGCAATCTAACCAATTTAATCAGATGAAATAAAATTGCAATCAGATCATCTCTTGCTTTAATTCTGATATCTGTTACTACCTGATCATTCCTTGATCTACCAGTTTGAACTTTACCTCCAACATCAACTCCTATTTTCCTAATTAGATGTCCTTCTAATGCCTCATGAATATCTTCAAATCCTTCTTTCACCAGTTTCTCTGGGTGACGTAAGACACGATCTAATTCATTTACAATACTTGCTAGTTCATCCTTAGTCAATATACGAATCTCATACAACATTATCACATGGGCTTTAGTGCATAAGATATCATAATATAGAATTTTATCATCTATGTCAACTGATGAAAGGAAATTCAATACACGTCTATCAAGATCTTGCTTGTGTCTTGATCTATACATGATGAAAACAAACTACTGATAGACTTATTTATTGATATTTATAATACTGAAAATTTTGATATCCTACTGATATATGGTCTGAAATCATAAGATCAATAGTTATATAGTATAAAAATAAATTCAATATATATGAGTCAGGAGATTCAACAATTACGAAAATCAATATTTGATGAACTCACCAAGATTGTAGATCCCGAAATCGGAGTTTCCATTATGGAACTCGAACTAATAGATAAAGTAGATATCGTCGAAGGAAAAGTAAAAATTGATCTACACCTCACAAGTCCATTTTGTCCTGCAATATTCGGTTTTAAAATTGCCCAAGATATCAGAGATAATGTTTACAAGATTCAGGGTGTCACTGAAACGAAGGTAAACGTAAGCAATCACTTTATGGCTGACGCCATAAACAAGCAGGTAAATGAAAGCAAATTGCCTTCAAAATAGGTCAATTGGATTCTAAATTTATCAGCTAATTGCTATTATTATCTTTGTCAGTGTTTATTTCAATTTTTTTTGCCAGTTCTTTATTATCTTTAGATATGCCAAGCATGTAGGATCTTAATAGCTGTATTCCTAAGGCTGGATCTACTCCTTTTGGACATACTTTGCTACAGGAGCCTGCAAAATGACATCTCCATATACCGTGTCTATCATCGACAATATCCAATCTCTTCTTTGATTCATCTCTGGTGTCAGCATAATATCTGTATAATTGCGCCAGCGCCTGAGGACCTGGAAATCTCAAATCCGTACCAGCAGTAGGACAGGCCGAATTACACAATCCGCACTTTATACAATAAGAAAATTGAAGATATCTGTCTACATCTTCTGGTGATTGGTAAAATGAAAATGTCTTTTTTTCAGTATCAGTTTCAACGCCCTCATTGCTTTGTATGTAAGGCTGAATATCTTTGTGATGATTAAAGAAAAGGGAGAAGTCAGTAACCAGATCTCTTATTATCGGAAAGTTTGACAAAGGTTCGCATTCAATTGTTGATGTTTCCAATTCAGAGATTTTCGTGTAACAGGCCAATCTGGGAATGCCATTTATTTTCATTCCACACGAACCGCACATTGCCATCCTGCATGAATATCTTATGGCTATGCTTGGATCATTGTAACTCTTTACATACAATAGAGCGTCCAATACGGTTGTCCATTTTTTATATGGAACTTCAAACCTGTCGTAATGGGCCCCAGATTTCTGTCCTCTATTTTCTCTATATACTTTTAATACTATTTTGTCTTCATTTATACTATCAGTGTTATTCAATACCAATGATCACAATCCATTTGCCAATATTATTGTTCTAGTACCATAAGCGATGAGAGCAATCATTGCAGAAATAGTGACAACTGTAATCATATTCTCCCAGGCTTTACTCTGTCTTAATTCCAGCAATATTATCCTTATTCCATTGAATCCATGAACAGAGACCAATACTAGGATTGACTCTAGAATTAGAACATAAAAAATATTCTTGTAATTTGAAATGATATAATCATATTCAAGACTCAATTCAAACGGAACTATAAGCCTCATCAATATATGAACAGCAACAACAAATATTGCAGCGATACCTGTAACGTAATGAATTTTCATTATCTGACTTTCTTTTAGTATTCTATGACTTTCCATGATTACTCTCCGAACAAGATGTTGAAACCGTAATACATTGCGGCAGCTGACAATATCAATGCAATCCAAATCCCAGATTTCTGTCTGTAATTCAAAGATGAAGGACTATAGGGATAATCGGGTCTACCGGGTGTTCCCAATCCGATACCTGAATGAGTAAAAATTAAACGAATGCCATTTGCGGAATGAAATGTGCATGCTCCTATTACCAAAATCAGGAATAGATGTCCCCAAACTGTTTGAGTTAGCTCTAAAAATGATTCCCAGGCATTCTGACCATTAACTATTGTACTAGTTTCATACACATGACCGATGAAATAGAGAAGAAGAAAAACTCCAGTTAATCTCTGGAACCAGTAAGAGATACGCTCCCATCCATATCTTGACGGATTAAGCCATCCCTTTAATCCTTCCAAATTATTGCGACTTGGCTGTTCTATCTCTTCCATCAGTATTTTCTCTCTGCTGGTACGTATCTGGTTAGCGTTACAGGATGCCATGATAAGTGAGGTTCATCATCACCCTTAAAGTATGCCAATGTGTGCTTCAAGAAATTAACATCGTCTCTATGAGGATAGTCAGTCCTGAAATGCGCTCCTCTTGATTCCAGCCTGTTCAAAGCACCAACAATTATTACTTCTCCTACTCTCAATAATGAATCTATCTCCATTACATTTATGAAATTTGTGTTATATTCCTTTGCGCTATCATCTACATGTTTCCACGATAATTTCTTGAGCTCTCTGACTTTTTTTAGACCTTCTGTCAGTTGATTTTCATTCCTAAAAATATATGCTTTCACATCCATCAAATCTGAAAACTCCTTTCTAATGTCGTAGGGATTTACTTGACCCCTTCCTCTGAAAATCCCATCATAAATTCTCTTTTCCTCTGACATTACCTTGTTATCTGCAATGGGAATCATCATGCCTTTTTTCTTGTTGGCATAATCAGCTGCTAATCTTCCTGTTATATTTCCCCAGACTAAACATTCCGAAGTAGAGTTTGCTCCAAGTCGATTTGCTCCATGAAGACTGTTACATGCCGCCTCACCCGCTGACCATAACCCATTCATCTCCGTTTGGCCATAGATATCAGTATGTATTCCACCCATCATGTAATGACATACTGGTCTAATTTCTATTGGCTCACTTATTATATCGACACCTGAGAATTTGATACCTATCTCTCTGATTCCGGCTAACCTGTCTTTTATGCGTTCTTCTCCCAAGTGTGTCAGATCTAATTTAAGACAGTCGACTCCCGTTTCGTGTTTAAAGCCCCTGCCGTCTTCAATTTCTTTTATCATTGATCTGGAAACTACATCACGTGGAGCCAGTTCTAATTTTTCTGGAGCGTAATTTTTCATGAATCTTTCCCCAAGGTTATTAATCAGGTAGCCACCTTCTCCTCTGGCACCTTCAGTTATAAGAATACCCGATGGAAGAATTCCTGTAGGGTGGAATTGAACAAACTCCATATCCTTTAAAGCCAAACGAGATCTGTACGCCATATCTAATCCGTCCGGTGTTGAAGAGTACGCATAAGTTGAAAAACTATAAAGCCTGCCAGCTCCACCGGTGGCGATAATCCCAGAATTAGATTTGAAAACATTAAAGTTTCCATTTTTTATCTCTATTGCAGTAACACCGGCAAAGTTATTGTTTCCGTCATCTAGGATTGATGTGCAAAACCATTCATTATAGAAATGGATGTTACCATATTTAAGACAGGTATCATACAGTGTTTGCATTTCGTAAAACCCCACTTTATCTTGAGCATATGTTGCCCTTGGGAAAGAGTATCCTCCAAATTTCCTCTGGTCAATTCTACCATCCTCCCTTCTGGACCATGGCATTCCCCACCTATCTAATTGATAAATTTCCTTGGGAATTTCATGAGCTAATTTTTCAGCAACATCCTGATCGCATAGGAAATCACTACCTCTGATAGTATCGTAGATGTGGGATTCGATATTGTCTCCCTCTTCAGAAAACAATACTGCTGCAGTTCCACCTTCGGCGGAGACGGAGTGTGAGCGCATAGCTTGGACCTTTGAAATTACTCCGATATCCAGTTTCTCATTTGTCTTTGCACATGAGATAGCAGCACGCAATCCCGCTAAGCCAGTGCCAATAATTAGCACATCATGTGATATGTGGTCTGTCAAATAATTATTGCAACCTCGACCATTATCCTTTACGTTGACGTCTGTATCTAGTAATAAATATATTATTCTTTTTTCATCGAGATTAAAATAGGAGCACTAAAGATTAATTTTGAAGACACAGTTTAATTGTGAGAAGCTATTTTTCCATACGCGATGAACCTAAAATGTACTGGAAGGGTACTATTGACAACTAATACTTCAGATGATGGCATTGCAGTAGCTGCAAAAAAGAGATTGATAGAAAATGGGGTAGAGGAGTCGCAGATAATGTTAGGACATGACATTCAAATACTTGAAAAAGATGACCTTTATGTTAGCTATGAGCCACCAGATTTAGTTGTAAGAATTGTATATGATAAAAAGGAAAATGGTATGATAAAGATGAAGAACATCAAGATGATCAAGATCGAAAAAGGCAAATAATTAATAATAAACAATCGAATCACCGGTCTAAATCATTTGGTCTAGATATTTTCCAATTTCACTAATGCTTTGCTTTTGTTCCTTAACCCCTGTTTTAATGGTAACAATACCTTTTTTGAATTCATCTTGATTTACAATTATGATTGCCAATGCATTCTTTATAGAAGCCTCATGAAACTGTTTGTTTATGGTCCTGCTGTTTATATCATAATCAGCAGAATATCCGAGATTCCTTAAAATTGAAACTACTTCTAAAGCAAATTTTTTTTCTTGTTTGGAACCATATGCAACATAAATTAGCTGCCTTTGTAATACTTTTGTTGATTTATCTTTAATGGCAGTTAGTATCCTCTCTACCCCTCCTGCAGCACCGGTTGCATACAAATCCTTTCTACCAAATGCTTCTGTCAGCTTATCATATCTGCCACCCCCCACCAGTGATCCTATTTGTGATGATGGTTCTTTTGCTTCAAATACTATGCCCGAATAATAATCAAGGCCACGTACGATCCTAAAATCTACCATTATGTTTTTTACATTTCTTGATTTTAGGGAATCAAACAAGTTTATGAGAGTGTTTGATGAATGAAATTCTCTAACCTTATCGTAATCCAATATTCTTTCAGGTGGGCCATTAAAAGAGACAAATTGAATAAATTTTTCCAAACTATTGGGATCCAGTTTTTCCTTATATTCATTGATAATTTGTTTCGAACTTTTTTTGGATAACTTGTCAATGGCCCTCAGCATTTCACTTACAACCAAATTGTCTGTAATACCGAGAAATTTTGCTAGATATTCTTCTAATATTGACCTGTGATTTATCGCTATAACAAAATCGATTCCCAATTTCCTTAAAAATAATGAAACAAACTCTATAACTTCTGCATCGGCATCCACATCTGCAGAACCAAATATTTCAATATCCCATTGATGAAAATATCTATATCTCCCCAATTGTGGTTCGTCATATCGCCAAACACCTCCAAATGATGATAATTTTATTGGAAGTTTAAGATCTCTACGCATAGAAACAAATCTTGATAGTCCGATAGTTAGATCAAACCGTAAGGCAATGTCCCTACCTCCCTTGTCGGTAAAACTGTAGGTTTCTTCAATTATTGATGGCCCACTTTTTGCTTCAAGTGTAGATAATAATTCCAATGTTGATGGTTCCATTTGATTAAAATCAAAGATTTCTGAGGTTTCTACAAATTTATCCCTGATGAAGGAAATATTTTTTAATTCCTCATATTGCAAATCCTTCATTCCTCGTGGAAGGTCTAACTTCACAATCTTGAGGATCGTGTGTCATCATTTAGATTTTGCGATTAGTTATAATAAAGTGGGACTAAGACAATGACTATTGTCCGGAGGTTTTAGATATCTAGAACACGTTACAGACGCTTATATCGAGGCCTACGGTGACAGTATGGAAGAGGCCTTTTCCTACGCGGCCAAAGGGACAGTTAATGTAATGTTTGAAATCAAAGATATCCAAGGGACGAGTAAGGTTGATTTTCGGATAGAAGGAGTGGATTATTACGAATTATTGTTTAACTGGCTAGAAAGAGTCCATCTACTTATCACAATAGATAATCAGGTAATTTCAAATTCCGAGTTAAAGATCTCTAAATTGGATTCAAAATATCAATTAACAGGATCGGGCATGGCTGAAACAATAGACATTATAAAACATGGTTACAAGATCGAAATAAAGGGTGTCACCTACCATGAGATGGAAATTCTACAACAAGGTAATCAATACAAGGTTAAATTCATACTCGATCTGTAACGTGCAATTAAAAACAACGCAATACTAAAAAAGCAATTACAAAACTAGTCGAAAAAAAAGATGGGGACACTTGAATTGAAAAAGCCTTTTTTACTTTTCAAAAATTATTATTACAAGATTTAAATATCAATTCTGGTGATAACTTGTAACTATGAGTTCAAATTCCAATAAACCTATGCTAGTTGAGTTGTCAGAAAAAAACTTTGATGAAGTAATTGGCGGAAATAAACCGGTTCTTGTAGATTTTTGGGCAACATGGTGTGGACCATGTCAGTTCATGCTTCCAATCTTTGATAAGCTTGCAAAGAAGTATGAAGAAAAGGTTATTTTTGGTAGACTAAATGTTGATGATAACCAAGGGGTCGCAATGAGATTTGACGTCTATGCAATTCCTACATTCATTGTTTTTATGAATGGAAAACTAATTGAAAAAGCTGTAGGAGCCGTTGGTGAAAAGGGACTGGAAGGTTTACTGGAAAAGTACCAATAATGGAAATAATCTAAAACGCGGACCTATTTAAATTCCTGAATTAATTTAATTTAGAACTCTTGTATCATAGATATCCGAATGCAGGATCTATTTCACGTTTTTTAGACAGAATAAAATTAAAAACTTCCTGTTCTTCTTCGTTGAGCCTATTTGAAAATCTTTCCAGTAAGGATTTTGCTTCCTTACTATTGAGGTCAGTGTAAAATATATCGCCTTCATTTATTTGTCTGCCAACTGTCGGTCCTTTAATCGAAAGTGCAACCTGCGTTCCTCTGTCGGCAACTTCTAGATTTTTGCCTTCATTTTGTATCTGATGGATTACACCTATTTTCTTACCCTTTTCGTTCATTACAGAAATTTTTTGCCTCAATTTACCAATCAAAATTTCAGCACCAAACACGGCAGGATTATTCCTTCTAAAAACATAACCTTTCAAAAATTGAAATTTGCAGATTGGAGGTATTTCATTAAATATAATTGAATCTTCATGAACTCTCTCATATGTTACCCATTCTGAGTAACTTCTCACCAAATTATAAATTATTTTTTCGTTAAAAATTTTTATCCTTCTTTCATATGCTTCCTTCTCAGCCTCTTCCAGAACCTTTACATTGAATCCAAGGACCACGCCAAGATAACGATCTTTCTCTCTGACCGCAGAGGCAGAAAGTATGTCTCTACGTGTAATATTCCCTAAATCAGCAGATCTGACTGGTATGTTTTCCTTTTTCAAAAGTTCGGTAATAGCCTCAATTGACCCAATGGTATCGCATCTTAAAATTATCCCGTTTGATTCTGTTTGTATTATTGCTGACTTTATCTCAGTTTCTATATTTGATTTTAATCTTTCCTCATCCTCGGGATTATTGACTACGTAGAGTGGACTTCCAGCAAGTACACCATCAAGATCAGGAGAGGTTATTTTTAGTCCTGCAGCAGCAATAACCATATCCACATGTCTAAATTTATCCCTTGGATCTCTCATTTCATCCAATGGTTTAGGGAGTAATAACGCCTTGATTTTAGTGCTGGTAACGCTATCCCTTTTTCCAACAACAATTCTATCGCCGTGTTTTAGTGTCCCGTCAAGAAGAATAATATTTGCCGACGGTCCTAATCCTACTTCATCATTAACCTCAAGAACGATACCCTTTGTTTCAGTTTCATGTCGTTCCAGTCTTTTGGACATGTATTGTTGAGTTAATCCCACAAGAACTGCCAATAGCTCAGGTACACCGGTTCCTGTTACCGCACTTACCGGTACAATTGCAAGTTCCTTTGTAAAATCTTTTACACGCCAAAACGCCTCGGAACTAAATCCTATTCGAGAAAGAGCACCTACAACGTTGTAGACTTTTTCATCCAAGTATGACAGAATTATTGGGTCTTGAATTTCCAATTGTTCTGCGATTAGTATAGAGTTGTTTTTTTTCCAACCAGATATTTGATCTATCTTGTTGAGAGCAATGACAAAGGGGACTTTTCTATTTTTCAATATGTCCAAACTTTCGATTGTCTGGGCTTCAAGTCCTTTATTTACATCGACCACAACGATTGCAATATCTGCAGCAGAACCTCCCCTCATACGAAGATTTGCAAAGACCTCATGACCTGGAGTATCTATCACAAGGAGGCCGGGAACGGGATTCTCTGACTTTGATAGTTTATCAAATAATTTTCCTGTAATTTCTTTAATTGTTTCTATTGGGAAATAACTTGCACCAATATGTTGAGTTATTCCTCCTACCTCTCTGGATTGAACTGCTGTTCCGCGAATCCTGTCAAGTAAGGAGGTTTTACCAGAATCTACATGACCCAATACTACTACAACTGGTTGGCGAAGTTTCACTTAGTTAAAAATGATTTTAGACTCTTTTATGAAGCTTTCAGCGGAGTCAGAGGCGTGTATTATGTTATCTGTGAATCCGATTCCAAAATCTCCTCTAATAGTTCCAGGTAGAGCTTCTGTTGATTTTGTGTTTCCAACCATCAATCTTACTGTTGAAATTGCATTATTTCCTTCTAAAATACATCCAACTGTTTTACCTGAACAGATAAATGAAACTAATTCATCAAAAAAATGCTTGTCTTCATGCGCTTCATAGAATCTTCTTGCTGTCTCTACATCAAATTGAAATAATTTAAGATCAAGTATTTGAAAGCCTTTTTCCTCAAATCTAGAAATAATTTTTCCAACAAGGCCTTTCTTAAAGCCATCAGGTTTCACGACTATGAGAGTCTGTTCTAGATTGGACATCTTTCATCCTTATTTTTTGACCTTGATTCCGCCTTTAACATACTTTCGTGTCCATTTGAATTTTCGGGGATCTCGTCTTAATCTCACGTTTTTCTTGCATTTTGGGGAACATGTCCATTGAATAGATCCATCATTTTTTATTAACATCAGTCCTTCATCTGCACGAATGTGTTTTCCACAAAAGAAACAATTACGAAGAGAACCAGCTGCTTTGCTCAATCGACTTCACTATTTTATCTTTCTTGCCTCTCTTTCAGTTTCTCTCAACATCAGAATGTCTTTCATTCTAATGGAGCCTTTAACATTTCTTGTAAGAATTCGTCCTTTATCCTTTCCTTCTAGAACCTTTACTCTAACTTGGATTACCTCTCCAGCTATACCCGTCCTTCCTACTATCTGTATAACTTCTGCTGGGGTTACCTTTACTTCTGCAGCTTTACTCAATAGTGAAATCACTCCTTCTTATCTTTAATGTTGGATAGTGTTGCAATTATCTGGTCTACTATGTGTTGACCTTCTCCTGCATCAATTATTGTTGCCGCAGCAGAACCAACTTCAATTCCGATCGATTCTCCTAATTGTTGCTTACTTGGTACAAAAATATAGGGGGTATTTCTCTCTTCACAAATAATAGGAAGATGGGCAACAACTTCTGGTGGTTGTACGTCCTCTGCTATTACTACCAATTTCCCAATTCCCCTTTCAATCGCCTTTGTAGTTTCATTGGTCCCTTTTCTAACGCTTCCGCTTTGTTTGGCTACCCTAACAGCCTCATAGACTGCATTTACAAGATCTTTTGGAGTTTCAAATTTTACATAAAAAGGTTTACTCATGTTATAATCCATCACCCATTGGGATCATCTTTAATCTACTGAATAGAAGCAGAGGCGTATTAAAAATGTTGCCGACCAAAATATTATTTCTCATTTAGTATCTCTGTAACAAGCCGTGTGTATTCATTGACTTTGGAATTGATTAACAATTCGTCTGTAGATTCCCCATAAATTCTAATCAAAGGCTCAGTGCCACTTGGGCGTAGCATTAACCAACTTTCTTCATCAAACCAAACCTTGACGCCGTCAAGCGTTTCAATTTTCATCGGACTGCCATGATTCTTTACCATATCCATCAATTTTTTGATTAATCCAATATCAGAACAATGAAATTTAGACTTGTATTGGTAAACTAATGGGAGGGATGACAACAACTCTGATAGCGACTTTTCCTCTGAGGCCAGTAAATCGAGCATCAGTGCAGTTGTCATTGCGCCATCTCTTACCTGATTCAATATTCCGTACATGAAACCTCCATTTTCCTCCATTCCAATAAAGGCATTTTGCTTTACCATTTCACGGGATACTTCGACGCTGCCGACTTTTGTATGAATAACCTCTGAATCGTTGTCTTGTGCAATTTTTGTCAGGACATGGGTAGTGTTTATCGGGCAAACTATTTTCGCCTTAGGATGTTTCTCAGTTATCAGGTATCTTGCTAATAAGGTCCCTGTTTTGTCACCCCAATGAATGATTCCTTGTTCATCGCAAAATATGGATCTATCTCCATCTCCATCGTACGCAGCGCCAAGATCGGATTTCGTTTCTCTTGCAACAGAACTTAATAAATTGAGGTTTGTCGGCGTTGGCTCTGATCCTCTTCCTGGGAAATTACCATCTACAGTTCCATTAAGCGTTATTACCGTACATCCAAGCCTCTTGGTCAGTTCTGGAGCAACTAGCGCTTGAATTCCGTTTCCTAAATCCATTGTTATTTTAAATTTATGTTGCTTGATTCTGTCTACATCTACTAATTTTAGAACATCACCAATATAGCTGTCAATTATCAATTCTTCTTTGAAGTTTCGTCCTATTTTGTTTGAGTTAATAAACGATTTATTTCTAAAAATCTCTTCAACCACTATCTCATCTTCTCTTGATAATTCAACTCCATCTTTTGCGATGGGTTTTACTCCATTGTATTCTGGAGGATTGTGTGAGGCAGTAATCATAATGCCGCCTACATATTGATTTTTTTTTGTTGCATACTGAAGACAAGGTGTTGGTAGGAGACCTGCATCACCTGTATCTAGTCCACTTGAATTTAAAACTGCGGTAATAATATTAAACATGATATTATTTGAATTTCGACCATCCCTTCCAACTAAAATTGAACCTTCCTTGTAATAAGTTCCCAATGACTTAGAAACATCTACTAAGAAATCCAGAGAAAGATCTTTTCCAAAAATACCTCTAATTCCATTAGTACCAAATAAAGGCATATTCTGATTCATGATAACTAAACACCAATATATTCTAAATAATAGATAAATTTGGCCGCATAACTTTCAAAATTCGATGCGGGGGTTGCCAAGCTAGGTCAACGGCGCAGGTCTCGCGCAAAGCGAGTGCGATGCTTAGAATGGATAACATTCACATTCCTAGATCCCTGTTCCTTAGGGATTCGTGGGTTCAAATCCCACCCCCCGCACTCTATAAATAAAAATCTGCTTTGTTGTTACTCATTTAATTATCCTGTATCAAATTTCTAAAATCTAAAAGGCAAAATGAATATTCTATTAATCATAAACTGCACAATTTTTTGTGTTTTTCATCATGAAAATGAAGGTCACAAAAATCTCCGTCACATGTATAACAGTGCCATCCTGATAGTGTGTAGCAAACTGAACATTTTCGTGTAGGGTTATTATAATCAAAGTCCCTTCTTGATTTTTTGAAAATTTTCTGTCTCTGTTCAGGACTCATTTCTTGCAAACCAAATTGTGAAGAGCAATCAAAAAGTACATATCTACTCTAGTCTGTTAGACTTAAATTCACTAAAAGTGTATTTATCATCGCTCTAGAATTGAAGTCAACTTATTTAAGTATTAGTATTATCATTTTTAGAATCCTTTAATTTTGAGCTTTATTAATCCATTGTATTCATGAATAGAAATGATAGACTATTAGTTGAGGTAACAGTTGTAGGTAAAGATAGAAAAGGCGTTGTGGCTGATGTAACAAATTTTATTTTCAAAAACGATGGAAATATTGAACAAATAAATCAAAATGTCATCAGTGGGCTATTTGGTATGCAACTTGAGGCCTCATTTCATCACCATGATTTTAAGAAGAAATTATTTGATACTGAACTGAAAACCCTGGCAAAAAAATTACATATGGAAGTAAAAATTCACTATCAAGAACCCAAAAGATTAAAGAACATTGCTATTTTTGTAAGCAAAGAAAGTCACTGCCTCACCAAATTGCTGGATGCAAAAGTAACTGGTGAGATAAATGCTAATATTGCTGTCATTATAGCAAGCGATAATACGGCCAATTCTATTGCAAAAAAATACAATATCCCATTTTATCACATTATACACTCCAGACAAACGGATGCAGAAGATGAAATTCTGGACATCATGGATCGCTATAATGTAGATTTGATAGTTCTGGGAAGATACATGAAAATATTGACTCCAAACTTTGTCTGGAGGTATCCTGATAGGATAATTAACATTCATCCATCATTACTACCCGCATTTCCTGGAGCATATGCGTATGTCCAAGCATATGAAAGAGGAGCAAAAATCGTTGGATGTACAGCTCATTTTGTAACTGAAGACCTTGATCAAGGACCTATTATTTGTCAGGAATCATTTAGAGTTAGACAAGGAGATACTGTCGAATCGATTAAGAGAAGAGGACAGAAACTAGAAGCAGTAACATTGCTAGAAGCAGTAACGCTATACCTAGAAAACCGCATAGAACTAAATTGGGGACGGGTGCTCATTAAAGACACAAATAGAGACCAGGAAATGAATTATTCAAAAGTTAAGAATTGAAGATTTGTTTGATTAGTTTAATAACTCAATTAAATATCAGTTATATTGATGTCTATATACAATCTTAGTAGTCATGAGATAGATAATAATAAAAGGCGCATAATAATACCATTAGGTGCGATAGAACAACATGGGCCTCATCTTCCAATAACTACTGACACAATAATTGCAGAGTATCTAGCAAACCAAATTTCAAAAAAAATTTCTTCGTACGTTCTACCAAATATTCCTTACGGAGTATCGTACGAACACAAGCCATTATTCAACATTTCGATAAGCAATGATCTACTTTCGGAGCTTTTAAGTCAAATATGTGTTTCATTGGCAGAAAATGGTTTTAGCTACGTTATAATATTAAATGGCCATCATGGAAATATGGGAGTATTGCAATATGTTCCTCAGAAAGTAGTTAAGTATAATGCGAGAGTAAATGTATTTGGGATTAACTACTGGCAGTTGATTGAAAGGGAATTCGATCATGCTGGTTTTGTGGAAACCTCCTTGATGATGGCTATACAACCAAAACTGGTCCAAATGCAAAAATCCAAAAAAGGATATGTCGACGAAAAGAGATTGCGTGCTACATATTCTACTTTTCTTAATAATCCATCATCTTTTAAGATAACAAGAAATGGTGTTTGGGGTGATCCCACTAAGGCTTCTAAAAAAGAAGGCAAAAAAATAATATCAGTTACAGTTAAGAATCTTGTTAGATCAATAAAAGAACTTGATGATCTACTTAGGATGTAGAACTTTTTCTTGAAACTGATATTTGTTTTTGTTATTAGTAAAAATATGGCGTTTTTGAATAACTCTAAAAATTATGCTTGTGCAAAATGTGATTATTTATTATTAACTTTAATATAGACCTTCATTAAGGAATACCATAGGTAGTGGAATAGATGTCCGTTGACATGGCTGTAAAGATACTTGACGAAAGTTTAGGTAAAATAGTGCTCATAAAATTGAAAGGGAGTAAGGTAATTC
>JAATVL010000157.1 GCA_014523525.1 Nitrososphaerales archaeon TH703
ATCTAACGTCTTGTGAAATACTGCCTCATTCATAATGGTAACGTTTTCCACTTTGTGGAGTAGACAATTTTAAAATATGAAACATACTTGGAGATAGTTAATTTGAAAATCTTGTCAGGCATGAAATATTCTAGATAATTGTTAGAATTTGGCATTACGGGCTAAGCCGATAAGAATATTTGAGTGGACGGAATCATGATATGACAGGTGAAGATGATAACTGAAAGTATTATTGATTGCGGGTGGCAGTTGCAGCAGAGCGAAGCCTTTTTCTCAATACACACCAAAACCAATGATCTCTCTAGACGGACGACCGATCATAGACCATATACTAAGGTACCTTGCTAAGTTTCCGGAGGTAGAATCTTTCGTGATTGTATGTGAATTCGATGACCATGGAAAACAGATTATTAATTATTTTGAAGGAAAGGAAAGGATCGTAGGTAAGCAAATTGTGTTTGTAGAAGACAAAAAAAATGGGACTGGAGGTGCAATATTGAACGCCGAAACAGAGATTGGGAGGGATGAGTCCTTTATTGTATGGTTTGCTGATAATATGTGTGCACTGGATATCGGTAGCTTTGTCAAACAATACAGATTTTTGAATGAAAGTCAAAAAAATCATGGAAAAAACGTGATCGGAATGGTTGTGACAAGGGATTACCGGAGAGAAGAAACGGGTAGGATTATATGCGATCCAAATGAAACTAACAGAATTATGGAATTTACTGAAAAACCATTTACAAAATTAGATTTGCCCGAGACTCTTGGAATATATATTTTTAGTAATACTTTGTTCTCATTCATACGCAAACAAAGAGATAGTTCAAACATTGGTAACAGCATAGATCTATCTTTTGATATTCTTGCCAAATTACCTTCACTTGGTTATGGATTGTATTCTTATCCTATTTCCAATCGCATTGACTGGATTGACGTTGAATCTCCAGTTTACGCAGAAAGAAACAAAGAACTAGTGAAGAGGATTCTTGCGCAAATGGGGTAATGAAATAACAGCATAATTTCAATACTTTTATGGAGATTTAAAAACGGAATAGGCCGAAGATCCTTTATTTTGATATCACTTATGAATGAAGTTTGCGTCTACCTCTTTTCAATGCTTGAGAAATAAATTGATTTTTAACAACATGATAGTTAAAATAGTATGAAGTAATAATCATGAATTGTGAGCAAATTTGGTTTTTATACAGATAAATCAGATAATCCATTTGAAAGTCAGTTAGTGGGATTGGAAGAACAAAACAGAGCATTATTGATCGAATTACGCACTTTCATAAAATCGCTCGGTGACAATGTCATTGAAGAAACAAGACCCCACAGGATAGCTTATGCTAAATCTTTGAACTTTAGAACCTTTGTGGATGTACAGCCAAAAAATAATTCTTTGATAATTTCTATTAGGAAAGGTAGAACTGAGCCTCTCACTACTTGTATACTCAACAATCCATCAGAATTAAAAGCTATCAAAGAGCAGATTACTGAGGCGTATAAGACTATTAGATAATACTCCTTTTCCATAATAAATCCTATCAGAGGTAACAAAATTATTGGCTTCTAGAACCAATTAGCATCAATTGTTGTGTACTGTAATTTTTATCATTAACTGTTTGAATATTGAAAATTAATTAATTGAGTTTGATAAAGGTCTAGTTAGTTTAAGTTTTCTTTCTTTATATTTACTAACCAACCCGAACCTAGGACCCTAATACAATAGAACGCATCGATCCAGAATTAATGACTCAGGTTGGTGTGACAGGATTTTGGCAAAGGTTAGGATATTAAGACACCTTTTAAAGGTTTGAAACTTAATTCACTTTCATATTTAGATTTGATTTTCCTAATTTTACGTAGTAAAGCTTATTTGATTAGCAAGTATTAGAAATCATAAAATTATTAGATTTCCATAGGGGACAAATTAAAAATTAAGAGATTTATAAATAGCGCTTAATAATTCTTTGAACAGTATTAGATAAGGCTAATTTACCTGTAATTTTCTTAAATTAGAGCAAGTAAAGAGATATAAACGCAAATTCAGTTCAATCATTTTGCAAATATTCATGATAAGAGAAAAATTCCTTGGTTATATTGTGGCTATTTTTTTCTTATCATATAATCTAATAATATTTCAATTCAATTTCGCTCAGGATGCTCAAGGCACAGTTACGCAACCACCCTCAGTTAAGGCTCCTCCTTTTATTATTGCTCGAGCGGCAGGCCCTTCCTGGACACAGGTAAATTTCCAAGTTAATGCTACTAGCTCAACCTCTGACAAAATTTCTGTTTATTGTAATCCGGGCAGTGGAAGTGCATTTCCTATGGGGAGTACTATAGTACTTTGTGCTGCCAAAGATCCTGTTACCAATCTTGTTGGTTATGCCATGTTTAATGTGACAGTAAAGGATACCTCGCCTCCTACTTTCAAAGTTCCACATAGCATACTCAAACAAGCTGATACCCTTCAAGGTTCTAGGATAACATATAATGCGAATGCTTCAGACACTGTTGATGGTAAAACCATCACAACATGTAATCCCCCTTCGGGAAGTATATTTTCGTTAGGTCTCAATAAAGTCACTTGTACGGCAACAGATAAATCAGGAAATAGTGGCGAAGCTTCGTTTAGTGTTATTATAGGACAGACAACCAACAAATTACATAGTACCGAAAGTGGAGTTCCAACACTTTCACAGAATGTATCTAAGCAGTTGCATTCACCTGAATTAACAGTATCTGATAATGCTACAAAATCTACATCACCTGAATTAACAGTATCTGATAATGCTACAAAATCTACATCACCTGAATTAACAGTATCTGATAATGCTACAAAATCTGAATCTCTTGCTGTAGATAATATAATAGAAAATGATACTGGGGCTCCTCAGGTTAAGGAAATAGAGAACAATCCCAATGAGAATAATAGTTTGATCAAGGTGACTTTTGATTCAGGAAAGAATTCAAGAGTTACAGAAGGTTCGTTAGTAAAAATCAATGGTACTTCAATACATGATTCAGGTAACGACAAATTATCTTTCACATGGAAGCAAACGGGAGGTAAACGTATAAATCCAGAAGACGCCCGCATATCTACACAAACAATTGCTTCACAAATAGCACCCCAGATAGGAGGAAATACCACCAATTTAACCTTCGAAGTCACAGCTCCACGGGTAACCACAGACGATGACAAATTAACCTTTGAAATTATTGCCGAAGATGATAAAGGTCACTCGGCAAGTGACTCTGTTGATATCTTTGTAGATAAGAATCCCAAACTAGTGGGTACAGGTGACACTCAAAAGAGCCCAAATATACTTGAGAGTGCAAACAATGAGGAACAGAACAAAAGTAATTTGCCATTAGCTGAAAAACGAGATGTTGATAAATCTGTTGAGGTATCCACTTCGCTAGACAAAGGATTTACTTTTGTTAATATGTGGGGTTCATTTGGTAAGGGTAATGGAAGATTTGACGGACAAAACGATGTTGACGCGATGAATGGTCATGTATATGTTGCTGATTATGCAAACCATCGGATCCAAGTTTTTGATACTAATGGCAATTACATAACTAAATGGGGAACTTATGGTGAGGAAAATGGTCAAATCCATAAAGCCTCAGCTTTGACTGTTTTACCCTCAGGCAAGATATATTTGAGTGATCAATTCAACTATCGCATCCAAGTATTTACCGCTAATGGTACCTTTGTTACGACGTGGGGAACTAAAGGAGAGGGGGATGGTCAATTCCTTCATCCACATGTTCCGGCCGTAGATTCCGAAGGAAATGTGTATGTAAGTGATAGGGACCTAGCAAACATTCAGAAATTTACTAGCGATGGTAAATTCATGGTGAAGTGGTCTGAAGAAGGTTCAAATGATGGCCAGCTCTCAAAACCAGAAAGTGTCGTTGTTGATTCAAAAGATAACGTTTATGTAGCTGATTATGGAAATCATCGGATTCAAAAGTTTACGAAGGACGGCAATTTCATTTTAAAATGGGGATCTAAGGGCGTCGGAGATGGTGAGTTTAATGGACCGGCAGGTCTATCAATTGATAATAATGACAATATATATGTCACTGACAAGAACAATAATAGGGCACAAGTGTTTACAGCTAACGGAACATTTCTTACAAAATTTGGTTCACAGGGTAATGCGACTAGTCAGTTTATTCTACCAGAGGGAATTGGAGTCGATATGAAAACAGGTCTTGTATATGTAGCAGATACTGGCAACTATCGTATACAAGTTTTCAGGCCAGTGGCTTCATCCGTTACTGCCGCTTGAATGAAGTTACCTTAGTTATGATGTCATCTAAAAAAGTTAAATTCAACATAAAACTCAAATATAATTAGTTCAATTAAAGCAACATTAGACTCAATTCAATAATGATTATTCAATCGGAAAATAAGAAATTATTTCAAGTTTGGAACTATTCTGTATATAGCTCCCCCGCCAGTTCCTCCGGAGCCTGAAACCACATAGAAATAGCCGTCAGGCCCAACTTTTAAATCAGTGACAACTCCAAAATTTTCTCCAAATACTATTTTGCTGGAGTCCTCTTTCTTGCTATATACTAAATCTGCAAGATCACCGATTAAATCTAGTGACTCTCTATTAGGTTTGAGATCAAAATGAAAAAGGGTTCCTTTTTTTGCGGAACCTACAAACATATCGTTTACATACTGTTGTCCAAGTTTATCAGAATCTAAAAATACAAGTGCAGTGGGTGCCACAGGTGTGTCCCATACAAACTCTGGATTGCTGTATTTTCCTTTACTGCCGAAATCGACAAATTCTACTCCTTTGGTGGAATTGTTAAAAACGCCATCTTTCTCTCTTGTCTGGTTTAATTTCCAAATTCCCTGCACTTTTTCCCATCCACTATTGAAACCTGGCTTAACAAGGTTTATTTCATCTCCGAACTGAGGTCCATTCTCCGTATCCCATAAATTATCCGTTACTGGATCAAGACCTATTCCAAAACTATTTTTTATCCCATATGCATAATATAGATTAAGGGGATAATCAACACCAAGTATTCCATTTCCGACAGCTTTACCATCTTGAGTTATCCTTAGTATTCCAGCACGGCCGTCAGGAAAAGTACCATTTATAATATTCTGTGCTTTAGTATCATAACCTGGCTTGTTTTGATTAAATTTAGTTGTCTGTAGATCAC
>JAATVL010000158.1 GCA_014523525.1 Nitrososphaerales archaeon TH703
AGATCCAGGCATCTATGTAGGTGTAGACCACTCAATGAAAGATGTTGTAAAAGGTGCTGCATTTGCAGTAGTAGCCATGGACAACTCAACTGCGACTGATCATCCAACAGGAACATGTGTCGCACCAAAAGGCAGTGCGAGTGTTGTCTGTGCAGCCCCTGCAGGGTCTGAACAAGCTTCCGCATCAGGATCAGAATCAGGATCTGGATCTCAATCTGGATCTCAATCAAAATCCGGATCTGAAGACTCTAACAAAACCTCAGAATCAAAATCTGGATCAAGTGAAGTAACCCAAAACGCTACAATGCTCAATACCAGCAGCAGTAACATGACCGGCAACGCAACAATGATGACCGGGAATATGAGCGGAAACGCAACTACGGGAGGAAACCAAACTGCATCACCAGGTTCTACAGTAATTATTTCACCAGGGTCATCTACTCCAAGTAATGCCAAATTCTATGAACCTCCAACTTTAAAAGTAGCAAAGGGTACAACAGTAACTTGGAAAAATGCAGATTCTACATTGCATACAGTAACTTCAGGAACTGCTGAAGGCAACGAATCTGGTACAGCGTTTGACTCAAGTTATTTGGCGGGAGGAAAAACATTTCAGTGGACATTTAGTACCCCAGGAACGTTCGACTACTATTGTACTCTTCATCCTTATATGAAGGGACAAATAGTGGTAAGCTAAATCTCCTTTTTTCTCTTTTTTTAATAAAAATAAATTTTAAGAATAATTCTCCTCATTCATTTTTCATATGTACTAGTAGCGATTAGAATAATACCAAGTACAACTATGTGATATGATAATAAATTTGAAATTTTCTATGTTATCGTGCCCAGTAATCTCTTAACTTGTTAATGATTTTGTTGTTCTTATTAAGCTCTTGATCTACAGAAAAATTGTGAGAAGGATTTTTATTGGTATCGTTTTGCATTTTGCTGTTTTCTAAATCAGGTAAGATTGGATCATTCACATTATTCAATAATTTGTTTATATCTCTTATTGATAATATGGCCAAGACTAATTTATTATCATCTGGCGATACTATTGGGAATTCAGATATGGCAGTTTTACTTATTAATTCAAAATAATCGAGAATCGGATCTAAAGGACGTAAGATAGGTGGATCATATACCATGATACTTTCAACAGTTTTATTCTCTTGAATTGTTGAAAGATTTGATAAATCTTCAAAATAAACCATCCCTTCAAGTTTATCTTCATTGTTAGTAACAACTAGTGACTTAGCGTTTAGATCTCTCATAATCTGAATAGCATCATTTATTGTGGTATTTCGATTTATGTTATAGAAATCCGTACTCATTACATCTCTTACAAGATAATCTTTCAACTTCGAATCATGTTTCTTGGCATTTAACAACTGCATCTTTATATCGGAAACATAATTTTTATAAATATAATTATTTTTACCGGAGATGATATTTGATATGATTACTGATATGACAGTCGGAATAAGCAATGTATAACTTCCAACAACTTCAACCCCTATCACAATTGCAGAAATTGGGGTTCTAGTACTCGCAGTAAAGAAGGCAAATATTGATATCAGTGTAGCAGACGTTGTGTCAACAAACATGAAAATTCCAAAGGAGTGAAATAATGTAATTAGAGCTGAGCCAACAAGACCACCTATAACTAATGTTGGACCAAGTAGACCCGTACTATTCCTAGATGCATTAGAAACTGATGTGGCAAAGATTTTCATTACTATTACGGGGAACATAATCCATATTGGAAAAATCTGATAATTACCAACTGTTGCAAGTTGTAACCATCCATACCCAGTACCTAATATTTCTGGAAAGCCAATTGCGAATATTCCAATAATTATTCCGCCCAGCGCGGGCTTGAAGTAAAGTGGAATTTTAATACTTTCAAAATGTTTTTGAAAAATCTGAATCGTTCTTACATATCCTATTCCTATTATTCCTATTAGAGCTGCAATTATGCCATATGCTGCTAAAGACTGAAGACTTGTTTTTGTAATAAACTCTTGTGGGACATATAAGAAAGATGGCCAATTTAGAATAATTCCAGAAATAATATAACTTGTTATTGATGCCAAGAATGCTGGATAGAGTGATTTAATAATGAAATCCCTACGGTATAGTAATTCTAAACTAAAAATTGCTCCTCCAAAAGGTAACCTTAAGATGCCCCCTATAGTTGAACCCATACCAGCCGCAATTGCAATACGAATTTCCTCCTCATCAAGTTTGAAAATTCGACCCATTATCGAACCTAGTGTGGATCCAGTATTAGCTAGGGAATCTTCTATCCCACCACTCATCCCACTTCCTACTGCTAGAATACTGGAAAAAGATCTTAAAAATGAAATTTTTAGCCTAAATTGATTTTTCTTGTTATGAAATTCATCACTAATTTCATCTATGCCATTCTTACCAATTGCCGTAGATAATTTTGTTGAAAGTATTCCTATGATTAGACCAATAAGGCCTAAAATTACTGGTATAAGCCATGGTTTGAGGACATACAAAGAATAGTTGGAAGACAAGTTTGCTACATCTTCTGGGTAAGGTTGAATATATCTCACTATGTCACTAAGAAAAAATGATGAAAAAATCCTAATTGCCTCATACGCAGCAATTACCAATAATCCTGAGAGAACTCCTATGATTATACCAATGATGGTCCATTTCCTCAGGTACACCAGATCGAGGGTTGTCCAGTCAAATCTCCCCACAAATCTTTCTATGTATCTAGATAAATTCAAATTGATTTAGGACATTGTGATGAAATTATAGGCTGATATTCATTGAGCTCAGTTAATGTTTACAAATTTTGTTAAAATTATTATCCTCAGTATCTCTCTTAAAGATGTTTTTATCTTATTCATAAATGCTCTTTCGAATTTATGTATTCTTGTCAAATTTTAAATAGTAATTTAAATTACTCAAGAATATTCAATATAACAATGAATATCTTTCTATTAGTAACCACCATATTTTGTATACTGTTATTACTATTTATCGCCTATGCATTTATCAACAATAGTGATTTTAAATTAATTAATGAAGCTGCTAATACAGGGACTCGTTTAGAAATTGATACGTCCTCAGAGAATGAAACGGCAAACGAGACGGTAAACCAATAATTTGTTTTGTTACTAGAATAATTTTAATTTATTAAACAGACTTCTGTTTAGAATAGCAACTTATTTCAGGTTAGCTTACTTTTAGATCAAATAGTGCCTGTTCTGTCTTAATTGGAATAAAATTAATTCCCATGACGCTTATCTGTACTGAATATTGACCTCCTTGATCGAATTTATACGGAATTTTAACGATTCCTTCAGCTGTGTGGAGCAATGGTTGTCCGGTTTTAGATGACGCTCTAAAAACTTCGCTGTTCATTTTGCTTATTGCAAGATCATAGTCTACATGGACTTGTACTGATTGCGTAGATGGCTGTAAGAAAGTAATCATGAATTGTGTGTCCACGTTCTTTGTTACTGGAAAAGGCTTGATTTGTAAATCAATATCGACACTTGTTCCGTTTGTAGCTGATTTAGTATCAGAAGAAGTAATTTGTACCGGTTTTGGAATTTGTGTACTATTTGCTGCTGTGGCGTTAGTACTATTTGCTGCTGTGGCATTAGTACTATTTAACGTGTTTGAGGTTTGTAAAAAGCCGAAACCTGAATCTTTAAACATTGGAATGAAAACAAGTATTGCAAAGGAGAAACAAATTATAAAACAAATCATACCAATTTTTTTACTCATTATTAAAGATAAAGATAATTATTTAATAAACCTTACAATATCGGATCCAGTAAAATTTTTTCTTATATAATATCGTAATTTTAAAAGTCATAGCAGTTCAAATCAATTTTTGATTTTTGAGGCATAAGTCTGGCCATACGCTCATATTTCCATGTTGGGGATAGCAGTGAGTACGTCATCATGGAACGGTATAAATGATCCGAATTTAGAGTCCATTCGCTATAATTTTCAAATTTAAATGATTACCGAATCAAATGAATAAACTATCAAACAAACATTTTTCCATCATTAAGTTTCTATATCTTTAATAAGCAAATTTAATAATCATTTATATGTATGAGTCTGGGAGTTCCCGTATTGCTCTATTATCAATGATCTCTGTTAGTATGATATTGATGGGAGCTGCTATATTACATTCAGGCTTTTCACAAATCCCTAACCCGTTTTCTGTAACTTCTTTGATTGTAGGAAAAGATAAACCACTCTCTATGGCATTCGATCAAAAAACAAATAAAATCTACGGAATATTTGCAACAGGTACTGGAGAAAAGAATCTAATTTATGTTATCGACACCGCTCAAAATAAAGTCATTGACACCATTAAGATTGGATCACAAAAAAACGATTTTCTATCCGATATTACAATAGATCCTACTAGAGGAGTTATCTATGCAACAGGTCAGCATCTAGTTAATGAAAATGACACTACTGTTGCATATGATACATTATATGTAATCAATTCGACTAATAATAAATTCAAGACAATTCAATTGTACGGTGAAACTGAAGAAGGTAAAGAAGGAGGTTTAGCGGGCATTTCTGTTAATCCTGTTACTAACACGATATACATTGGTTCATTATATCCGGAGGGAGGAAAGCCTGGGATGTATGTAATTGATGGAAATACATTACAACCTGTTCATATAGATAAATGGCAGTATGGAATAAAAGATATTAAATTAGATCCAGAATCTAATTTACTATATGCTGGTGCAAAGTACGACAACATAATTTCAATAATAAATCAATCTAATAATGAAATAGTTTCTAATATAACAGCAGAAAGTCCAATAGCAATAGCGCTCAACAACGAAAAGAAGATATTATACGAAGCAGGGAGTGATGGAAAAGTCAATGTTTTTGATCTTACAAATAACAAAAATATATCAAGTATAAAGGGAGAATTTGTAAAAAAAATCTTGTACAACCCAAATGACAAATTACTCTATTTAGTTGATCAAAATTTGACTAACATTTTGTCTAAAAATTCAAACTCTACCAAAAGTATTGCTATAGCAGTAAATATGACGAACAATATCCTAAATAAATTTGAAACGAATTTCATAGTTGATAATATTATCATCAATCCCTCAACTGACCAGGCATATCTTTTAGGATACGATGGAAAGAATTCAAAATTATTTATTGTAAAATCACATTAATTTATCCAAACGCTTTGTCCAAAAATCATTCAAATGGCAATTGCTCTCGAAACTTGAATTCATAATTCCTAAGACAAATCAAGTAGAAAATGTATTCAATATCAAGAAGAAGGATGATTTCTAATAGAACTATTTTTGTCCATCCAGATCATGTGCTGATGGTATCATAAAGATATACTATGATAGCTTTGATTAATATAATGAAATCAAATGCAAAAAAGATACTTTTGTTTTGAATGTGGGACAAATGTTCTTGAAGACAAAATGGAAAATAGAATAGCGGATTGGTTTGGTATCTGTAAACGGTGTAATAGGAATAAAACATTTTCAGTTAATTAAATCAAAAGAATAATCGTTTAATTAGAATTATATAGTGAAGCAGGACTGTGTTAGTATTCAATAATAGTCCTCCCCCTCTCTAAGAAGATGCAGTAACTATATCATAATATTATTATTTTAATATTGATGTCGATAAAATCTCAGAAAAATTTTCTGTTGATCATTTCTATGATTGATCATATCCATATTTTTTGGATCTACAATGTGAGTAATGATATTGAATTACAAAAACAGTCTTGATGCTTTGATGACAATATTGAATATGGGAGGAAGAATTACACAAGCGTCAAAGCATTTATCACACATGTTAAATGGTCTAAAATATTATTCATTAGAAGTAGACATAAACGGAGATCACTATTTTATACAAGCATTTGAACAAGAAGCAACTGATCTATTTAATGCGGTAATGTCCATACTTGATGAAAAAAAAACTGTAGCGAAAAGAATTGAAAAAATTTCCTATGATCCATTTTATTGATTTTTCTAATTAATAAAATATTATTTCTAGTTAAAGCTTTCGTTAGATTATTATCATTGGCTTACTCTATTCAATCTATTGCAAACAAATGGCAATGATTGGATCAATCTCACTGTAAAATTCACTAGTAACTGTAAGACCTGTGGAAAGAGAATATCAAAAGGTGAGCTGGCATTATGGTCAAGATCAAGTAAATCAATAAAACATGTAGACTGCCATACAAGAGATTTATCAAATCCATCCTATGTTTCAATTAATGCTAAACAACTAAAGTGTGCTATCTGTGGTTCATTAGCTGGATGTACCGAATGTGAATTTGAGAAAGATTGCGACAGAACTCTAGTTTCACAATTATGCATTTGTAAGAAATGCTATGATGATAAAGAGGCCTTGGAAAATTACTATAATGTTATCAACTCTTTTGTAACTGGTAAAAAGTCATGATTCTATCAATTCTCCATCAGAATTGACAAAGATATCCCCTTTTTTTATTGAAATAGTTTCGTTTTGTCAAGAGTGATTAAATAATAGGTACTGACAGTCTAATTAGATGGATAGTCGGGGGTATTATGCCATTCTTGGAGTCTCACAAGATGCTAATTTTCAAGAGATAAATAAATCATATAGAAAAGTTGCAAAAAAATATCACCCTGACAGAAACAAATCGCCCCATGCAGAAGAGTTAATCAAAAAAATTAATGAAGCATTCGAAACTCTTTCTGATAGGAGGAAGAGAAAACAATACGATAGAGAATCATCCAATATATTTGATCTAGATTCGAATAATGAAGAAAAAGAAGAGAATTTATCAGATCAAAAACAAACGAATTCACATAAATTTGCAAAGCCGGAATCCGAAAATAATCTTGGTTATGATAACTTACTTCTAGACACTATCAGAAGTAGATTTCATATTCTGATTGAACCCAGCTTGTGTTTGGCATTTGGGGGATGTGAATCCATAGCACCAAAGGTGTTTGTAGTTGATAAAAGTAAACACATTAATCCTAAGGCAAGAGTCGAATCAGAAACGGCAGATACTCTAGATAGGATCGTTATGGCAGCTCAAGCATGTCCTACAAAGGCAATAAAGATCATAGATAGATATACTGGAAATCAAATATATCCATGAAGGGAAATAATATCATCGTTGACTAAAGGATTCTTCTCGCCAATCAAATATCATTAAATAATCTCATATGTTCAGCCATAATACACCTATTGAATACAACATCTATCTTGTTATCTAAGGCAATTTTTTCTGCTTCCACATCGTGAATACCTTCCTGTAACCAGATGACACTAATTCCAGGTTTTTTTATGGAATCTTCTACTACCGGATAGACATCCTTAGAGGGCCTAAACACATCTATTATGTCTATTTGCGATTTGATATCTGATATGTGAGAATATGTTCTTCTACCGAGTATTTCACTAGCTATTGGATTTACAGGTATAATATTATATCCTCTTTCCATCATATATTTAGGAACAAGGTGTGCTGGCTTGGCAGCATCTCTTGACATTCCCACAACTGCTATATTTCTAAAATTGTAAATTTTTCGAATTTGCTCGTCTGTATGATTATCTGTTATACTCATGAGGATCTACCGTAATAATCATTTAAAATGATTGTACAAATTGATGCTATATGGTATTTATACTGAACAATCTGTATTCCCTCTGTGAAACTAGGAACAAAAACTCACGCATACAGCGCGCGAAGAAGTGAAAGTAAGAAAATAGAAAAATCTAAAAAAAGGAAAAGAAATATCCCAAGAACTTGATAAAATTTAAAAGTTTTGTAATAAAGTAGAAAAAATATATTAAAGTTAACCTTTAATTTGGAATAGTTCTAAAATTATATATATATATTAGCAGCTCAGAAATATTTACGCCAATACTTATATATGAGAAAAAAACATAAATATAAGAAACAAACATTGTCTCAATTTTTGTGGAGTATTAGAATTGGTTAAAGATATTTCTTTGTTCAGTGACCGCTGTCCTAGATGTGGAAAGGGTCCAATGGTCACAGATAATTCAAGCGGTGAAATGTTTTGTGGAAATTGTGGATTTGTAGTTACAGAACGTATTGAAGAAACTGGACCAGAATGGAGGGCATTTTCAAAAGAAGAACATGAAGACCGTAGTCGTGCTGGCATTCCAACATCACTTGCAATGCATGATATGGGACTTGCTACAATAATTGGACCTGTCGATAAGGATGCATCTGGAAAGCCATTATCAGCATCCATGAAAAGTACTATTGAGAGGTTAAGAACTTGGGATAGTCGGAGTCAAGTTCATGAGCCAGTAGATCGCAATTTCAGGCAAGCTTTTAGTGAACTAGATAGGCTAAAAGATAAACTTGCAGTTGGCGATGCTGTAATCGAAAAAGCTGCATATGTATATAGAAAAGCACTTGAAAAGGGACTCGTAAGGGGAAGATCTATTTCTGCCCTCGTGGCTGCCGCACTTTACGCAGCTTGCAGAGATACTGAAACTCCAAGAACTTTGAAAGATATTGCTCATGCAAGTAATATCAAGAAGAAGGATGTAGCCAGATGTTATAGACTATTGATCAGGGAGC
>JAATVL010000159.1 GCA_014523525.1 Nitrososphaerales archaeon TH703
GTAATTCTAATGAATAAGATAATTAAGTTTAAAATAACTTAGTTCTATGAAGCTGTTCAAAAATCCATCGCATTGCATCTACATGAAGACCATTTGTTAAAAAACCAACATTTTAAGTCAAGTATTAGCAACAACATGCTTCAGAATGTCAAAATACTTAGTTGTAGCCATATGTCCATTTAGGGTTACTGTTATCAGATTGAAATCAGGTGAAGAATCAGGTAAATAACTCCAATTCCAAAAAGCCCACCCCCATACGCCAATGTCTTTGAATTTTTTTATCATAATGTCTGCGTCGGTCTGGTTCAAATCACTGATTTCTTGATTAATCTCCTTAACTGTCTTTCCTTCAACATTAATTCGTTCCTCGCGAGAAACGTCATTCCATTCTCCAATATACAATGGGACTCCAGTTATTTTGGTTAGTTCCGAAAGTAAGTTTATTTTTTGTTCAGCATAACTTCCTGCAGTGGGTATTCCGTATAAGGAAATTTTGAATACTATATTATTCTTGTTGGCTGGTAACAATTTTGCAATGTTTCCCAAAGTCATATTTATTTTCAAGTTGTGAAAATCAACAGGGATGGTCATATCAAATACTAATGTCTTGTTCGTTATTTTTCTGAGTTCATTTGCAACGAAAGTATTATATTTGCCAATTTTTTCCCATTGATCAGCACTTTGGATCTGAGGCTCGTTGAGGATCTCATACCCTAGCGTACTACTATGATTTTCAACAGTTTCTATTACCTTTTTTAAGAATCCGATCTGAAGGGTCCACCCATCGATACCTCTATTGTCAGTTATAGTATGATTCCACCAATTAGTCCACCATTTAATGGCAGAAGGATATCCTGGTGATCCACCCGACCCAAACGGGTAACTCATGTTATCGTTAAAAAGTGAAGGAAGAAATCCAGATCCCCTTACAGGATCAAGCCAACTTGACGTATGGAATTGGTGGTTATCATAAATGACATGTAAACCCCATTTATCTGCCAGTGAGGCTACCGTTTGTAGCTCCGCAATAAAGGATAGAGGATCTTTTTCATATGCTTGCCAATATAGAACATATCTGATATGATTCATCCCTGCACTTTTGATTAATTTGAAGCTATCACTGTAATAATTATCAGGAAAAGGAATAGAAGATAAGTTCTTATGAATGGTGCTAGTATACAACCCTTTCATATTTACCCCTATGAATGAAACATTTGTTTGAAGTCCTAGTTGTGCATTTACCTTATTCATTAAATCAAACCCAATATTAGGAAGAAAAGATGAAAGTATCAGGCAATCAACTATGGCGCATAGTACGGTTTTAGGGACCGTAGATTTGTGCAATGACAAATTTGAATAGATCAAGATTAGAAGTATTTTAATTGTTCTTTTCGATATAAACGTGTCTGAAATAAGTTGAAAACATAGTTGTAGATCTAGTCAATTAGGCAGGAAATGCATTTATTCAAAAAATGATAGAGAAATTATAGATCCCTAAGGACTAATAGTTCAGAAAAAAATCAAATCCATATAGAATTAAAACTATGAATACATTCTCTGATAAGGTAAAAATTCAGAAACTAGTACATAATGATTTGAAAAATGCAGGTATGACTGAGTTTTATTATAATGATCTTAAAAATAGGATTGAAAATGGTGAATGGGTATAAGATTAAATGCGACTGGGCAGGGCGGCCATTAGTCAAGATAATTCGTCTAATTAATATCTAAACAGTATTTTACCATTTGACTATATTCTCAGATTGAAAGTCAAAAAAATTGGTAGGATGAGCCGAAGTGAAGCAAGAAAATTATTAAAGCAAAGATAACTGGTGGGAGGAGCTAATTTGATTATATGAAAAGGCAACCAAATAAACCCACCAGTTTCTTTTGTCCATTAATTCCATGTAGAACATACTATAAAAAAATAGTATAACCAATCAAGGAGGGGGAGTAGTACGGGTTAGTTCCGCCCCGGTTTCATCCAGTATGCATTTTTTATAAAAATGCTAAAAATTAGTGTTAAATGTACGAAATTTTAATATTTGATCATTACTGTTGACATGGGCACAAACTATAGTTGATAACAACGATATAATATATCTATTAATGCCAACTTGAGATGTGGAAGACTTGTGTAAAATATGTAATAAAAATGAAATAGAAATATATCAACTTGACATTGAGGTATGTTTCGACTGTTGGATGAACCAAACTAATCCCGAAATTTAGGTGGCGACACTTTTTAAGAAACGAAATATCTTTGAATCGGATAAAATCGGCATTATTTACTTGCATTGAATGCAGCTGCATAATTAAATCACCAGTCTTTACTTCTGACTTTTGATAAGATGCAAGATATTTATCGCTACTATACTGACAGGTTTGTATTGATACAACTACCATAGCTATTATAATGATTGCAGTATCTGAAAATTCCATTCATTTGATCTAGATTTTAAATTAAAAGTTTACAAACTTTAATTTCCTGTATATTCAGAAATTCCAAAAAGAATACAAGTTCATTATGTATTGTGTCAAAATATTTGCTAAAAAGAGTTATGTATATATACTAAATAAACTCGCAAGTTTTATTTAGTTAGTCCTTGGTAAGTAACAGAAAGATTGTCTTTATTAGATTTTCATTATTGGCAGCAGTAATCGGAATTTTGTCAATTTCCTCATTTGCTGGAATTGGCTTTATACACAACTTGCTTGCAACATCTATTGGCACAAATGGATATTATGATAAAGTAGTAATCTTAAATTTTGACGATGGTCGGCTCAGTCAGTATACAAACGCTATACCAATCCTTGACAAGTATGGATTTAAGGCAACATTCTATGTGGTATGCAACTATATAGGAAAGAAAGATGGATACATGGACTGGAATGAGATAAAAACATTGCAAAAAGAAGGACACGATATAGGCTCTCATAGCATGAATCATGTACGCTTGGAACAATTGTCAAAGAAAAATGTAGAATATGAAGTAGGCCAGTCAAAGAGATGTCTTCAAGACCATGGTATAAATGCTAAAAGCTTTGCATATCCATTTGATAGTGGCTCTGATGACAAGACTGTAATTAATATTGTAGCCAAGTACTATGAGATAGCCAGAACAGGCAATGACGCACTTGCTTTCCTAAGATGCGATAATCCAAAAATACAACCTACTCAAACGGACTGTAGAACATATACAGATAAGGATGGTCTAACTTATGCCAATAGATATACAGTCAGAGCCTGGAGCCAAGACGCAACAAGAATTGAAGATTCGGCCAGCGACAATATAATGGCGGATAAATTCATCAGAATTGTCGATAGCCAAATAAAATACAATAATGCCGGAACGATAAAGGCAATTCCTATAATAATTTATCATCGTGTGGGTGATAGCGGAGACAGTTACAATACTGACATAAAACTATTCAAAGCTCAGATGAAGTATCTACACGATAATGGTTATAAGGTATTAACGATGGCTGACCTTGCATTTGATGATAAAAGTAACTATTTGTACCTAAAGGACCTCAAGTCAGAAACTGAACAGCCAATCAAAAGTGTTACTGCCCCAACGATAGCACCAGCTACAAATGCCACAACAAATGTTACTGCCCCAACGATAGCACCAACAGGAAATCCAATTCTTGATGCCTTAAAGAAACTATTTGGATTGAAGTAATCAATTCAAATCAAAAGTGACATCTAAGTTAAATGATAAGGGTAAGAAATTTTAAATCTAATTTAATTCCAAACTTTGCAGGTTACTAGATCGAGTTGGACTACACACTAGTGTATTACATTCCACCATACGCCAATAAAATTTACTTGCCATTAGTTAAATAGATTTGATTATCATTTTTATTTTTTTCTGAAACAGGTTTATTGTAGGTTATTGATAATATTTTCACGATTCATCAGACTGATGGGTAACTTGTTGCATTCTTTCACAATAACCTTCTGAATTTGCCCATCAATGTACATAATTTTAAAAGATAATATTATATTTGTATTACATTTTTTGCGCACTATGTCTTAACTTTTTTTAAAAGGGCTTTGCCCAATATTCATATTCCAGATTTCTTCCTCCTTCTATAGTTCTTCTAGCTGCACAGTAGTATACATCATATCCGGATGCCCAATTACCTGCAAGAATACCTCTGCCAGTTTTAAAATTTGAAATTTTTTCTCGTTCATTAGATTTAATTTCAAAGTCTAAACCTAAGGCTTTGACAACCTTATCAACCATTGAGTGAGAGTCAAGACGCAAAATTGCCTTGTTACCACACTCGGATAGGACTAATTCATCAAGCTTGTCCGCTCTTTGACTGACCAAAATAAGAAACAGACCAAACTTTCTTCCCTCGGCTGCTATAGTACGAAATTGTTCTCTCACCAAGGATTCATGGCGAGAACGCGGATTTGAGGGTATAAAATTATGTGCTTCATCTAGTACTATGAAAGTAGGAACTCTTCGGTCTTCATCGCGAGGATGTTTCATGGCTTCTTCCCATTTCTTCACTGCATTTTCCCATTCTTCAGTTAATATTGAATTAAGAACTAATGCTCTAAGCTCATTATTATTTATAGAAGGCAAATCTACCACTTCCAGACGTTTCTGATTCTTCGACGAATTAGGTCCCTTAGCAAGAATGCCAAGAGATTGATACCTTTCAATTAAGCCAAAATAGGAGTTTACTGTTTCCCAACTGTAGGACTCAAATACAAATTTGGCTTTTTCGATTGATTCATTCCCCAAGCTTGCCGCTCCCAAGGATATGAAAGAATCAAAAAAAGGAACTGAACTGAATGCATTTCTTATTGTGCTCATTTTAGTCCTAGTGGTGTCATTCGTAATTGTTTTCAATCTTTTGTCCTTTTTTTCTGTGCCCATTCTCAATTTTTCTACCATCTTCACTCTTTCTTCATTAGGCATCTCCTGCAATGTTTTGAAAATATTCTTGACTTTACTTATGATATCTTCCCCATTGGTATCATCAGAGAGTTGGGCAAATTGATTGAACAGTTCCTTTGCCCAGTTATGACAGTGAAACATTTCAGTACTCCTCGGATGATCACTTTGTATGAGAAATTCAAGCGATATTGTTGGCCACCATATTTTTAGCTCCTCATCCTTGGGTTCCTTTGGTACTCTATTTGTCTTAATGACAAATTCGTCTATTACAGGTCTCCATTTTTTTGCAAATTCGTCTTTGGTCTCGAGTGTGAGCTTGCCCATGCCCGTTTTAATGTCGTATTTTTGTGTTAGAACTTGATCAGATCTCCACAGCTCTTCATCAATCTCATTGATCCTCCTAAAATCGCCATTAGGGTCCAAAATCAGACATCTTGCTTTTGATTTTATCATAATTTCTTCAATGAGTCTACCAAGGAAGAATGACTTTCCTGAACCGGATTGAGCAATTATTACCGTATGTTTGTCCATCTTCTTAGTTGGAATACGTACCATATCCGAATAGTCAGGCCTATCCTTAGA
>JAATVL010000160.1 GCA_014523525.1 Nitrososphaerales archaeon TH703
AATAGCAACTTTTCCCTTAAGACTCATATCACTTAATAGATCTATAAACTTTTAAAGTTTAAACAAATATACATACTTTAATTTCCAATAAATTTTGTATTTTATCGATGAAACATTCGCTTGACAAATCTGAATTCTCTCCTAATGATATTACATTAGGAATTATAGGAGGAGGACAACTCGGTAAGATGATCGGAATAGAGGCAAAAAGAATGTCACTAAATGTTGCGTATTTAGATCCTGACATGAATTGTCCTGCCTCATCTATTGCGGATCAAATGATTGTTAGTGATTTTAAAGATGAAAAATCGATTATTAAACTGGCAAACAAATCTGATGTATTAACCTTTGAAATTGAGCTTGCAAACTCTTCAGTTCTAAAAGATCTGGAATCAACAGGGTATGCTGTTCATCCAGCTTCTGGCGTATTAAATACAATTCAAAATAAGCTAAGACAAAAGAGATTCCTAAGAGAAAATGGAATTCAAGTTCCAGAATTTGAAGAAGTTACAACAGTTGAACAAGCGAAAAAAATTTGCGAAGAATTCGGTTATCCAACAGTGCTAAAAGCCTGTGAAGATTCTTACGACGGAAGAGGAAATTTCCTGGTCAGATCTGTTCGTGATGTGGAAAGAGGGATTCAGTATTTTGAAGGGAGAAGATGCATGATAGAAAAATTCATCCATTTTACAAAGGAAGTATCTGTCATGGTTGCTCGTAACACGCGTGGACATATAGTATCTTTTCCAGTAGCACAAAACATTCATACTGACAATATTTTGGATACCACAATCGCTCCGGCAAACATCAGTAGCAGAGTCGATTCCGAGGCAAAGTTGATAGCAGAAAAGGTTGTTGATTCTCTGAAAGGTGTTGGAGTATTTGGTATCGAAATGTTTCTCAAGGGCAACAAATTAATGATAAACGAAATAGCACCTAGACCCCACAACTCTGGACATTTTTCAATCGAGGCATGCAGTGTTTCTCAATTCGAACAACACATACGTGCCATACTTGGTCTACCATTGGCAAAACCAAGATTGATGTCTCCTGTAGTTATGATGAACATTTTAGGAATACCTAACTACACTGGAACATATTGTTTTAAAGGAATTGAAAAAGCCTTCACCATTCCTGGTCTTAAAGTGCATTTCTATGGAAAAAAGATAACAAAACCACAACGAAAATTAGGCCATTTTACCATAACTGCAGAAAACGTAGAGGAAGCGTTATCTAGAGCTAATACAGTAAGGAATTTGTTAAAAGTAGGGAAACCCCATGGAAATAAATAGGAAGAATAAACCACTTGTTGGAATTATTATGGGAAGTGATTCGGATCTAAAAGTTATGATTCAGGCGTCAGAATTTCTGGAAAAAAATCACGTTCCATATGAAATGGAAATTGTTTCAGCTCACAGGACCCCGGATCTAATGTTCGAGTATGCAAAAACTGCTAAAAGGAGGGGCCTAAAGGTAATCATCGCAGGAGCAGGAGGATCCGCACATTTACCTGGTATGATTGCATCGTTGACTACATTACCAGTTATAGGTGTCCCTATAGTGAGTCATAATCTAAATGGGGTGGATTCTCTCCTGTCAATTGTCCAGATGCCAAGTGGAATTCCAGTTGCTTGCGTTGCAATTAACGGTTCCATTAATGCCGCAATTCTAGCATGTCAAATATTAGCTTTAGGTTCAAAGGGTATATCATCTGATGTTGAAGACTATAGAAAAAATTTGTACCAAAGTGTTATCAAAAAGAGAGAACGATTGAAAAAGAAGTAAATTATCCAAGTTTGCTTGATATTTATATTTTCATGAAATAACTAACATGATAATGTACAACGCTACGGTAATCCCTAGGGAAACCTTTGTTATCCTCAAAGACCTATTTAAGGCGGCAGCATAATTATCGAATTGATCTCTTCCCATTAATTTTATTTGCGAATATGAATCCAAAAATGAGAATCTTGAAGATGATGCATTGGATACGGCCTTTTGAGAAATCTCTTTGAAGGCTCTAATAATTTTTTCATAATTAGTAACATTTCCCAGTGCATAATATCCCATACGTGTTCTTTTTCCAGAACTAGAATGGGTGTCTGATGAGCAAATTTCTAACATGTAGAATCCTTGCTGATTTAATTCATTGAGAATTCTATCTCGTAATCCGTTAACAAGATTGTTTGAATCGGACCAACCAATAAGATAATTATCATCGTTGATTTGAAAATTCAGAACGCCAATACCAGCTCCACCTAATTCAATAAATTTGAATTCTGACCCTGTAGAGTTGGCGTATCCAATTCTGTAGGAATGATATTTTAGACTCTTTAGTTTTTTTAAAGAAGATAACGCAAGATCACAAAGGATCGTTTCCTCTTCTGAAGAAATCTTCTTTCCTAGTGCATTATGTGCATCAACAATCATGATGTCAGAAAATCCTGCCTCTTTTACATATTCTTCGACTTTTTCTCGAATTGGATAAGGTAAGTCCTCCATCCCACTATCTTTTGAAATGATCATAAATACGCTAGTATTGAAATTTAAACAAGTCAATGTGAAATCATTCGATTTTGTTTGTAAAGGCAACGTACACTCATTGCCACTATTTTTAATAATTGAATTCTTTAGTGATTCAAGATACTTGTTGACTTCCGAGATTGTAGGCAAATTTAATGAGTGGTCAGAAATACTATGTAACACTATTGCATTTTTTTGAAAGAAATTGAATAG
>JAATVL010000161.1 GCA_014523525.1 Nitrososphaerales archaeon TH703
AATAAATTACTTCATTATCGCAGACAGGAACCACTTTGGAAGTATGTTATAATTCATCCTGACAAAATAATTGAATGCCGAATCTAACACATATGTTTTTGCCCAGTCGTCTTTAGACCTTATGGACCTACCATACGCTTGCACTAATCTTAACGCCGTCTGCCAATAATACCATTCTTTGTTAATTTTCCTTTTCTCTGAAGTCCATTTATCGGCGATGTTAGGATAAGGCACTTTTGTAATTATTTGAAACCTGGACAAGTTATCTTTTAAATCAAGCCCAGTATGCAGAGAGGGGGAAATAAGTACAGTTGGTTTCTTACTTTCGGCATGTTCCTTTATTACTTCGTCCCTTTCGATTTCGGGATCTGTCAAAATTAACCTCCGTGAATTCAATTTTGAAAGATTTTCCTTGATAAAATTTAGCTGCTCATAAGAAGTTGTATGTATTATACCCTTATGGTTACTATGTATGTACATTATATTATCAATTGCCCGTGATATTTTTGTCTTTATATCCGCCTGCTGTAAATTACTAAAATTAAGGTATTCTACACTAAGAGAAAAAATGGGTCTATTTTCAACAGGGAAATCTGATTGGATTTGTATGAATTTAGTTTTATTCTCTTCGGAGTCTATTCCGAGATTCTTCTCAAACGTTTTATGATTAAGAATTGTTGCGCTCATAATTAGTGTTTTTGGACATTTTTCAACAATTGTTCTAATATACTTGGAGGGATCCAAGGGTTTCAATTCTACTCTCACAACATCGTAATTTTCTTTATGCACTTCTGAGACTATCCAGTTTTTAGGACTTGAAAGAATGTTATTTACGGTTCTCGTGAGCTTTTCGATATCTTGTACAATATCAATCAATAATTCTTTATGAATCAAGTTTTTTTCACTTTCCGACTTGATATCTATTTCTAGACTAGAATCATCTTCAAATAGCTCTGACGCGCTTACTATTCTTTTGTTTCTTGCTTTTGCCTTCCTTTTTGAGTCATATCCATATTTCACTTTTCGTTCCTTTACCAAAGAATAAACGAGAGAGTCATATCCAATTAATTTGAGAATAGTTTCCTCCAAGTCAATCAAAAAATCTAACCAACCATCTATATCATATCCATAATCGACCATCTTAAACTTGGGAATATATCTTTTCCACCTTTTCTTTGATATCGAAAGTCCTCTGAATTTTACGATTTCAGTTTCAAGTAAATGTGCTTCATCCAGTACAAGTAATTCTCGTTGTTGCATCATATTTTTGTTTGTTAGTAATGATAAAAAAATTGAGTAATTAAAAATTGAATGACTTGCTTTTAATGCTTGAAATAATTGATCAAAGTAGTAACAGGGATTCCATTCACGAGGAGTATCAAAATTTTTTAAATGAATCCAATTTGAATATTCAGTTTTATAATATTCTAATTTTTCCCTACTAATTAAAGTTCTTTCATTTTCTTTTCCCTTGTTATCAGTTTTATAATCATTTATGAAAGTTCTGTATTTACACCCTGTTCCTTCCATTGATTCATCAGATAAACATGGCCCATATTCACAAGAGGTATGTCTGCACTCATTTTCAGATCCCGAGTTACATGAGGTGCAAAAATATTTTCCTTTCTCAATAAAGTCCTCTTTTACCCTACACAAAAAGTTGCTTTTTCCTTTAGCGACTTTTAGAAGCTTGTAATCATGAGTATATTGAGTTTGGAGGTCCTTGGTTGCAGTACATATGTAACTAGACCCAAGCGCTCGGGCAATCGTTATCGCAATTGCACTTTTGCCAAATCCAGTTGGCGCTTCCAATATAATGTATTTATAACCTGAATTAAAAGCATCACAAACCTGCTCAATAACTTGTTCTTGGTTACATCTAAATGAAGTGTGAGGAAAATTTTTTAAGTAATCATTTACACTTACTACTTTATTCAATTATAGAGAAAGGAGATAAGTAATTGCTGAAATAAATTTTTCCTATTTTATTTAATTTGGTCTTCAAATATTCGTATACTTTTCAAAGCCCCTTGGAGAGCTATCTCTATAATTATGGAGAACAGTATAATAATGAAACACAAAATTTGAAGTAAATTTCTTAAAAAGCAGGTACGACTTATATGAAACCAAAGCGTTAGGTTTCATAGTCAGATAACATGAGATTCCACTACGTTCTGATATCATTCTTATTTCTCATATTAATTACGACTTTTATTCCTCATTTTATCTCATTTGCCCATCTTTCTCATACGCCCCATTACAATGGAGGATCCAACAGAGATGGAATGGGAAAGTACTATCCATATATGGCTTTAGATCCCGAATATGCCACTCCTAACAAGCCAACACAGATAACATTTAGTGTACAAGACTTTGATGGAAAAGACGTATACGGTATCGAAACAATGGTTGAAATCTATCAAGAAAGTACGGGGGAAAGGGTAAAGGGATTCCCTTGGACAGTCCGGGATATCGGAGATTTCAATCTATATTATGTGTTCCCTTATCCAGGCTCATATGAAATAGTGCTTAGTGTAGCTAACGATGACAAGATGGTGAATCACAACCAGTTAGATGCCCCAAGATCCATTCTGTCTAGTATAACTGATTGTAATTGTCAACGAGTAATATTCAATGTTACTATCTCAGACTCGTGGGGACTGGTTAGAAATTCTCTTTTGGCCATTTCCATTTTAACTCCAATCATAGTTCTTGGGATTGTCTTAGGAAGAATTTATTATAAGAGGAGAAACCAGACTTTAGAATCGCTACCAGAAAAAGAAAATCTGAAATATATAATTATGTTACTTGCCATAGCTGGCGGCTTAGTACACATGGCAATTTTTCCCGAACATGGATCATTACAAATTTATTATTCAGTTTTCTTAATGGCAGCAGCTGGAGCTCAGGTAGCATACGGAATCTTGTATATTTTGATCAATTTTGCCGGTGATTCCTATTCGGGTAACAACAGGAAATATATCTTAAGTCAATACAAAAAAAGGGTGGCATTAAATCTTTTTGGATTGATTGGAACATCTGTTCTCATAGGATTGTATACGTATTCGGTTATTATAGCCCCTCCGTTGTCGCCTGACAATAAGCCGGAGAACATTGATGCTGCAGGAATTTTGGCAAAGTCAGTAGAGATATTCTTGGTAATTGGAATAGTTTACCTGATAGCATGGGAAAAGAGAAGGGTAAAAAAGATTCTTGTCAGTGCAAAATAATTATTAATTAATGATAAGGAAAATGATAAGTACTGAGGTATAATAGAGATAGCAATATAATCTGAATCTTAGTTCAAGATATATTTTAACGGGGGATTACTTACAATGTAATTAAGTTGGTGTTATTTTGATCTTTATCTTTTTCTTGATATTATTTAAAATAAATAAGCATTAGATGTGCATTACGTTACCTTCTAGAAGCCTACGCCTTGATGAGCTTGCTTACAACATGCTGTATCTTATTTATTAATTCAACGTGGTCAGAGGAGATATCCATAGAAACGAGAAGTAAATTGTTATCGATTGGTACTGTTAGGAGCTTAATTTTCTCCCGTTCAGAAAAAGTATAATGTACTTTACCAAAGACATTATCAAAATCACGTCTTAGAACATTATTTATGGCATATCCAAGATACAACCTAATTGAACCATCGTCCCTTTCTAAAGACGTCAATCCATTCTTCATATCCCCTGCAATTAAATTTCCCATCTTATCGATTATCCCTACAAATCGTATCTTCTCATTAATCCCAAAAATATCATTACATAATACCCTGAAGTCTTCCAATTTAAAGTCCATAAGATAAAAATCTTTTTGAGTAATATAAAGCGTAGAAAATTAGGTTTTTCTAGGTTTTATACATTAATTTCCTGAAATATAACATCAAGTAAAGAAACAAGTTGAAAAAACACTAGTCACTATCACTATTCAACCAATATTTCAAATTTCTTAATAATTAAAGGACCTATTCCATCCGAAGTTTTTCAGAATGTCTGGTTGACTATTTTTATTACGATATCCCACAAAAAAGGGTATTTCGATTCAATTTGCTTGTATATGTCTAAACGGTTCGTGTAAATTTTAGGTAATTTGTTAAATGTCTTGTACTCCTTCCTCTTAGTTACTTTTATTGTTTTTTTCACAGTAAATGTGGTTCTTAGAATCCAAAGTAAATCTTTTCTCCCTTCAAGAGCCTTAATGTTAGCCATGCGACGTTTGGAAATTTCTGATTTAATTACAACTAAAACTTGAGAAACCTTAAATTCAAATTAACTCATAGTTAATGCTGCAAATATATGGGCTTAGCTATGAAATTTGTGATGCTTGCCATAGTACAGTTATTAGTCGTTCTCTCTTTAGAGATTGTTTTACAATCATCATTTGCTCAAAACTTGTCGGAAGAAACAGGCAATAAAAACTCTTCGGTTACTCAATATGAAAATCCAGACATAGGAATTAGACTGTCACATCCATCTGACTGGGGAAAGATAGTTGAGTTGGATGAGGGTTGCCATAAGCAACCATCTTGTGATTTAGACTTGGATGGAACTAATACTAATTATACATTTGGCTTTTCATTGCAAAAATTTTCTAAAGTAAGTTGTAAATGTATGTCCTTAATGGATCATGTCAGAAATGGTTTTGACTCTCAGGTTACTTCTCTCAATGGTTTTTCCTTTATAAACGATAATCAAACGACTATCGGAAAAAATTACCCGGGTTGGCAATATGAATACTCATTTTTACATAATGGCGCAGAGGAAAGAGGAATTAATGTTTTTGCTACGTTCAATGACACGTATTATTCAATAGGTGTTACTTATCCGGAGGAATCAAGAGCAAAACTATTACCTGAATTTAAAAAAGTAATCGATTCTATAGAATTTTTACCTGTTCAAGATCAAATTAGCAAAATACCCTCATTTTTGAATATGAGTGAGGTGGAAGGATCCAAATCTAACACAGCTTCAAAAAATAATGTCAGCGGACTTCAAATATTGAGCCATAATTCATTTACGGATTCTGAAGGTAATATGCACGTAGCAGGCGAAGTAAAAAATAATTCCCCATCTGCTGAGACATATGTAAAAATCATAGGAACCTTTTACGATATCAACAATCAAGTTGTCGGAGCACAATTTACCTATGCAAATCCTCCTTCCGCTGGGGCAGGAGATAAGGCTCCGTTTGAAATAATCCTTACCTCTGCAAGTGTTCCTACTTCTTTGATAGATCACTATATCCTACAAGCGAGTCACGAGTGAAGAGATACAGCTCAGGTAAATAAATTACATAGACCCCGCAAGTTATAATGATTTGTTAGATCCTTTAAGGATATGCCAAAGGAGTATAACACGATAAACATGTCTAGGAAGATATTGTGGAGCTGGGCCTGATATTTGTCTGAATGACGTATTGGCTAATTACTAA
>JAATVL010000162.1 GCA_014523525.1 Nitrososphaerales archaeon TH703
AATTACAAGCAGGTCTGTGAGTAAAGATGGAGGACGTACTACGTATAGAGGATTACTGCACGTTGCAAAGGGTGCAACCGGTGTGAAATCAAATGTAAGATGTGACGCTCTCCTGCTTGACGAAAATTCACGAACAGACACATATCCATATGTAGAAGTAAACGAAGATGATGCTACCATATCACATGAGGCTACGGTAGGGAAAATAGGAGAGGATCAAATATTCTATCTCATGAGCAGGGGATTCTCAGAATCTGATGCATTGTCATTAATTGTCGGTGGGTTTATGGAACCATTTACAAAAGAACTGCCAATGGAATATGCAGTAGAACTCAATAGATTGCTAAAAGTAGAGATGGAAGGTTCAGTAGGATAGAACAGTTTGGTAGTATCAGGAAGAAATATAAAAATATCTATCTGATTATCAAAAATCCCATTTCAATCAATTTTTCATTGGTCACATTCGACTTGTTATTATTATTTGGTTAAACTGAAATCCTTATAAACGGCTTTTGACTCTTCTCTGAATCATAGAGATTTGGAGATTCTAAATGGACTTTAGCTTAGTGATCATGCAATTGTTTTTTAGTACTCACTATTCAGAAAATCCTCCCTTTCCGTTCTCATTTTCCTCAATGATAGTTGCAGCTCTTATCGCCATTGGATTGAATGTAGCATTCGCAATGCTCAGAAAGAAAACTACTGACATTGAAAAAATGAGTAAAATCATGAAGGAGTCAGTTGAATTTAGAAAACAAATGATGGCTGCTGTCAAAAAGCAAGACAAGGAACAAATTGCAGAACTAAAGAAAAAACAAGCATATGTCAATAAAATGAATCTAGAAGTTCAACAACAGCAAATGAGGCCCATGTTTATCTACATGATACCATCATTCATGTTATGGATTCTGGTTTTCCCTCAGATATTCGGCGGAGTAGTTGCTCTTTCACCGATTCACCCTGAAATTCCTTTTATAACTTGTAAGCAGGAGAATGTAGACAGGGACACCCAATTGAATACTGATGGAACCCATAAAGGACCATGTAAGATTGTCGGCCAGATTTATTTGTGGGGCTGGTTTCTCATTGTAAACTTTTCTTTTAATGGAATAATTTCTAAACTAACTAAAACAGCACTACCAAGCATAACATAATTTCTAAATTTTCGCACGCATCAAACTTATCAAACATTTTGTTTTCGTAATCCGATAAACTCGCTTTTCATATCACATGCTTAATCCTAGAAACCAACTGGGAAAGCTTGTTGATAGGTCGAGTTATGATTCTATTATAATCATCCATCGTATCCAGGTCTTCTGACAAGTTAACGGATTTAATAATTACCGTCTGTGCCTTAGCCTTTTTTGAAGATTGTATGTGATTAAAATAACTATTATTATCGTACGAGGTCTCAAACATGTTAAATGGTTGTCTTATCAGTATGTTAGTCCCATCGATTCTCATGGAAGGAACAATGATAGAACATCTTTGATGCTTTCTAGCCACGATTAACAATAGTTCAATTTCATAAGGATTTAGGAATATCAAATCTATAGGGACAATGATATTTGATATAACCTTCTTCTCTTTACAATAATTATCACCGGCGTCAATAGCAAAATTCACACCTTTTTCCTTAGAGAATATAAATTTGGTTTCATAAATTTTAGAAATTTTTTCAACCCTTTCATCCTCTGATATAGTTACTATGGTAGAGATACTTTTACATTTTTTCAAATTAATGATTGTGAATTTTAGCATTAATTCAGTCAATACAATTTTCTGGTTTTTTGTAAGTTCCAATCTCGTTTTGCTCAGTTCGAATTGTTTAACTGGAACTAAGGCAGCGATTTTCAAGATAAATCAAGCTTTATTGACAATATTTAATATATAATT
This sequence comes from Nitrososphaerales archaeon TH703, assembly GCA_014523525.1. GTDB lineage: Archaea > Thermoproteota > Nitrososphaeria > Nitrososphaerales > Nitrososphaeraceae > TA-21. Next base: position 1,897 of record JAATVL010000162.1, read on the forward strand.
GGACAAAATAATTTCGTCTTGTGATTGTTCCATGACAATATTTGTCTTGTATATATGTATACCCAGCGTTCTAATCCTATTTTCATATTCATTATCAAATTCAGAGATTACCAAATTTGATGCAATATCCCTATAATATGACGCAATTCCAAAAGGAGATGATTCTATGCCCATTATCTGCATATACTTTGAGGCTGGGCCACTAACTGCTTTATTGCCAATGAGGGGACTAATTGCAATTACATTATCTTTCTTCGATTCAAGTTCCTTTCGTATTGCAGGTAATGAAATTATAGGTCCAATGCTTGAAATTGGATTCCCAGGTGCAATTATAATTAACTCTGAGTTCTTGATAAACTCTACTGCCTTCGCATTTACCTTCGCGCTTTCGATACCTTTGTACATTATATTCGAAATATCCAGTTCTGCACGATTTTTGACCCAATATTCTTGAATATGCATATCACCAGATGGTGTTTCTACTCTAGTTTCAATATGATCATTTGAGGCAGGCATAATAGTAGTTGATACGGAGAGTTTTTTTCGTATCCATTCTGTGACCCATGAAAGTGATTTTCCCTCGTTTAAGAAGTTAGTTCTAACTAAATGTAGAGCAAGATCCTTGTCACCGATTCTAAACCAATGGTCCTGTCCGAGTTTTTTCATCTGTTCCATAAACACAAATGTATCGTCTTTTACACCCCATCCCCTGCCCTTATCCAAAATACCCGCTAGGCCGTAAGTTATGGTATCAATATCAGGGCAAATGTATAATCCATGGAGCCATATATTGTCTGCAATATTTGGAATCACAATCAAATCATCCGCTGTCTTCGATAATCCTCTGGCTATTTTTACGGATCCTGTTCCACCTGCTATTAGTGTAATCAAGATATGGGAACAATCTTGTAGGCTTTTCAGCTTTTTTAAATTTTGCTGAATTGATATGATAAATTTGTAGACGTAAGTGACTTGGAATAGTAACTTTGCTATATCAATCGAGTCAGCAAAAAATGATATATTCGATAAAGATTATAAACAGGTTGAATTAGTCTCTACCCTGTGAATAGTTTCAGATTCATTATGATAATTTTTTTGATAACATTCACAGTTACTACAATTAGTTCGAATGTTTATGCTGCTCAAATGACAACTGTCTTGTCTCCACAACTAAATCAAGCTCAACCAGTTTTTACCGCAAACCGGTTTATAACATTTCAATTCGATCAAGGAAGTGAGCTAGCAAAAAAATACGCTAATGTTGATCAGACCGTCAGATTTAAAGCAAATAGTTCCACTCCGGGAATGGCAGAACTAATCTCTGGAATAAATAAGGATATCTTGACACAAAAACAAAGCCCGATACGTATTGAAAACGGTACCATTGATTACACTGGATCGTTGAAGGGAAGTGCCGATAAGCTGATAATGTCGTACAAGGTGGTATTTACACCCAGTATAAGTGGATTCACTCTCCCAAGCAACAATACAGGTGGTGCGTCTTTGGTTGATTTGGATTGGAGAGGATTTCACACTACAAGACCGCTTGAACTACAAATACCTAACATTGGTAATATGAGTATTAACTATCCAATGAGCTTGCTTCAAGTTACGTATCCTGAGTTAGCTCAGCAACTTAATTCAACACAAGCAAAGGAAATATTCCAAACACCATTATTTAATTTTGAGGATATTGGCACACCAATGGATCGTTGGCACTTTTTATTTGATCCAACAGGCAGCCAAGCCTCAACAGCTGGTTCTGGATTCCAAGAACTAGGAGGTTCTCGAGTAGTTTCTATCTACTCATTAGGCGAAAGTAGCTTTAGAGAAGGAGTTATGGAAGCGAAAGAATCTGATGCAAAGGCAACAATCGATGGAACAAATGCCAACATTCATTCCAGTACTCCTCCGCCAAGTGGCCAAATTCAAATCGGTGGCTTTGCAACCGTATCTAAAAGCGGAAATTCTGAAATTGCATATGTTACTGCAAACGCTCCAGAGGGTACTGCAGCTGCAACAGGAGGATTTCCATTACAGGTACTTGGAGCGCTTGCAGGCATGATGGCTGCAGTGTCAGTATTCGTCTTGTGGAAAGCAAGAAAATAGATCTTGATTTTATTTTTGGTCCAAATGTGTCTTAATTGTTCTACTTATGCCTTTAATTGAATACACAAAATTGTTGGTTTAGCTGGGAGTACGACTCATCACCTGGAATCCAACAATTAACAGCTCAACTTGGTAATTTCCACAGTATTTATCATCATCATCATCATACTCACTACTAGTGACGGCAAGGATTTGTCTTAATTGCAATTAATGTTGCTTCTTTTGATAACCTATTCCACAGAGATGAAAATGAAATGTGTTTGCTAGCCGTAACCCTCCTTTTGTTCTAAGTGGGATTCCACTGAGCGGTCAACCTGGGATCATACAGGAAATGTTTACCCTTTTTGTCCTTGCTCCACTCAGGTCGGCGGTTTCATTCCAGTATTGACATCTTCAGGTTATTCACCATCATCATCATTTTGATCAACTGGATTTCCTTTCTGTTCCGTTGCCAGATGTCTCCACCTAATTATCGCTAATTTGAGTGCCTGTTATGAGGGAGGAGTTTCCTCTCTTTCGAGTGACCCACACGCTAGCTAACATAATAAAAATAAAGAGGATGACTAAAAAATCTTATGTGTTAAACTCTTTTTCAAGCATATCTCTTTTTTTACTAATATGAAAAAGAGAATCAGTATGTTCATATGCCATATTCTTCGGTCTGCCAAACATCATTGATTGAAACAGAAGGTGATTTTCAGGAATTACAATACCTGTTTGGTCATCAGAATAAAGAATCTTTAGGGTGTCATCACTTTTTCTCATAGTCTCCTCATGAATGTGAACCA
>JAATVL010000163.1 GCA_014523525.1 Nitrososphaerales archaeon TH703
CATAGTGGTCTACAAGAAAGGAAACCCTTGGATTTTCTGTTATGTTCTTTACCCTCTTCAGCTGTTTGATAGTAGTGGTCTTAGGTTTATCGTCCAATGGAATAAAGATACTTTTCTGTTCAATAACAAATACTACTGGTGTGAGATAAGGCTGCAAATTAGAAGATGCTGATGCGAGATGTCCAATCCTTGCACTCCTTATCAAATCTAAAATCTTTTTGTCCATACTTGTGTCAGCACCACAATTGAATAATAAACTATCATTTTTATGAAAAATCTTTTCAGACGGATCACATAATCTTTGGTTATAATTTTATCCCACTTGGAAGGGAATTGTCAAAGAAGATCGATATTTCAAAACAACTTTCTAGATTTGTAAAATAATATCAGTCAGAACAATTATTTTGCTAACTTCTTCCAATCCACATTATATTCATAAACTAAAACTAAAATGTCATCATTGTAGTAGAAAATCACTTTTACGTCATGTGTAGATTTATTCACTATGTCTCTATGTTTCTATTGTGGTTTAGTACTAGGCCATGAAGAATAAATTTAACAATACTTTCCAATTTACTTACTTTAAAATAAATCAGGAGTATAAAATATATGATATAAAATATATGTGTCTCTAAAATGGAACCGATGATCTATTTTGATTTATGACATGTAAAATAATAACAAAAATCAAATTGATAACTATACGCTTTTACTAAAAATAGGATCCTTTAATATCATAATTAACCTTTCATAATATGGTGAAGGTAAATACTATCAGCGTTGTAGTCTTTGAATCAAATTTAATACAATTTTAAGATTCACATATAATATTTACTTATTACGAATTAAAATTGATACTATAGTCGCAATTAAGCTGCTGGGTCAGGAACCGTCGGTAAACATATTGTCAACAATTCTGATCCGTTTGAGTAAATGTGATTAGATTTGATAGGGGAAACAATTATTGACAAATTTCTGATTGGAATAGGATTACCATTTGCTATTATCACTCATCCTCCACCTCTTCCTCTTCTTCTGCCTCTTCTTGTTTTGCGTCTTCTAATTCATGGGTTTCATCTTTCATTTCTTCTCTTTCATTGTCTTGAGCATCTTCTGTATCAGATTCTTTTCCCATGATTCACTATCGATACAAACTACAATAAAAATAGTTGCAATTATTTATTATCTTATTATCGCAAACAATAGAACCTCTTGAGTTATAGAAATTTCAAAAATAAGGTTTGGGGAGTTAAATTTGTCGTGTCTTAGTTTCTACTCCTTATCCTAGAGCTTGTACAGCAGCCTTCAAATGCATCAGAGCGCCATTTGAATCTCCAGATGAAAACGCCTTCATACCTTCACCAAAATGCATCTTAGCCTGATCAGATTCTCCAGATATGGCCTGTTGTGCAGCAGCCAATTTAGTTGAAGCCGCTTGTTTATCTCCACTCTCCAAGGCTTTAATGGCCTCTTCAATTTGCATTTTTGCTGAACCGCCAGAAGTACCTGATGTTGTCATGTTTGGGCCCGTCATATTTGCTGAACCTGTCATGTTATTTGGAGCTGTCATATTCTGAGCTTTGATCGAAGTGAATCCTGTGAATGTAAGTCCGAACAGGACTCCTACAGCTAAAGCTACTGTCGTTATTGTAGTAGTTGAGAATTTCATTCAAGTTAATATGGACATTATACTTCTTAAGTGTTCATGGAATAATCTAGAAGTTAAGTCTAGGCCCACTCATCGATGGTTGTACTACAAGTGTTAAATACCTTGGTTTCTTCCTGTTCTTATGATAAGAAGGTATGGATTACCGTCATTACTGGCTTTGGTAGCAATCTTAACTCCGATAGTATTTTCTAGTGCGACGCAATTTTCAAATGCCCAAGGCTCTGAGGGAACCGTGGTAAGAGATTCACAAGCCCTTCTTCTTGAGGGTAAGACACTTCCAGCAGGCGATTATATTCATCTTTACGATGCTACACCATATATGATAAAGGTAGGTCATGTTGCCGTAAAGCTTCCTTGTGATAGCAAATCAGAAACATCGTTGAAATTGCTAGTAGGTCAGGCACCAAACCTTAAGCCTGCTAATCTTGAGTTGGTTAAGGAATTATCTAAACCAGGAACAATGTGCATATACCATGTAGATGTTGAATCAACGAAACAAGTTAATGGAACCATAACCGACATAGCATTACAAAACCCTACAAACAAAGAAGTAAAATTTGGACCGACTGCCACAATTGTTATAGGTGTGGATGAAATCATGCCAGGTGCAGAAGCAGAATCAATGGGAAATATGTCAATGGGTAACAGTACGGGTTAAACAACTTCGCTGATGCGCCCGCTTAAACATTTCGGATCCAACTCGAGGTCATAAGGCTGATTATTTAATCGGAGCATTAGTAGAATATCTAATTTATAATCAATTTATCAAATTATAATAAAATGGAAATTATCGTGAGGGACATTCGTTATTTTTGCTTTCTTACCAATATGTTGTTACCTTCCATTTTAACTTCATACTTGGGAACCGGTCGCACAGCAGGAGGCTTAGTTGGCTCACCAGTCCTAACATCAAATTTGGAACCGTGCCAAGGACATTCAACTTCATATCCTTCAAGCGTTCCTTCATCCAATGGGCCTCCAACATGGGTACAAATATTTCCGATCGCGTAATAATTTCCCTCCGTATTAATTATACAGACTTTTTCGCCTTCCACTTCAACTGCATTCATACTTGAAGGCGCAATTTCTTTTGTTTCAGCAACCTTAACAAAACTCTCACTCAAACTATACTTTTATACTTCAAAATAGTATTTAACTGCTATATGTTTTCTCTCTTTTCGTATGAAATCTCCTTTCGTAATGTACTAGATTATCATCTTTCTTTTTTGAATTCAACGAATTACGAATAAGAATCGATACTACTAGTCAGAATTAAAAATTCATTTATTCACACTAATTTCCGTAAGAATATTCAAACTTATGTAATATTAAATAACATTTATAGGATAGTAGAACTTGGTAATTATGATTTCAGAACCTAATGCTTCAATTAGACAGGTCGAAGGTTAATCCAATATTAGTTCCTGATGAATCTAATTGGTGGGAATCAAAGGCAGTGTTTAATTGCTCGGTTCTTAACGATGGGAAGACTATTCACATGCTTTACAGAGCAATAGGCGAATACACTAATTATGTGTCAAGGATTGGTTACGCATCAAGTAACGATGGTCTTTCATTCACTAGAAAAAAGGAAGTAGCATTATATCCAGAGATGGACTATGAAAGATACGGTATTGAAGATCCTCGCTTAATGACCATTGAAAAAGAAACATATGTAACGTATGTGGTGCTTTCGAATTACGTCAAAAATAACCCATCAGTATCAACTGCACTTGCCAAGACAGATGATTTTTCTCATTATAAAAGACTTGGGATAATAACTATACTTGGTTCGGATGATAAGGATGTTGTACTATTTCCCAAATTTAGGGAAGGGACATCAAGTTACATGATGCTACACAGACCAAGTACTTGGGTAGGACCGGAGTATAATACAGAAAAACCAAGTATATGGATTGCAGAAGGCGATTCAATCACCAATTTTAAAAAGCATTCTCCTCTCGTCAAACCAGAACAAAGTTGGGAGGCGCTAAAAATAGGAGTAGGCGTTCCTCCCATTAGGACAGAGAAGGGTTGGCTTGTAATATATCATGGAGTTAGCACAGAGCATGTTTACAGTGCTGGAGCCTTTCTACTTGATATAAAGGAACCTCGCAAAATCTTAGGGAGAACTAAAGCGCCTTTACTAGCTCCCGAAGAGGATTATGAGATTAAAGGCGATGTCAATAACGTCGTCTTTCCAACAGGTGCTTGTATTTTAGATAATGAATTATTTGTGTACTATGGTGCTGCCGATAAGGTTTGCTGTGTTGCCACGGTTGAACTACAAGAGATATTAGATTATTTATTGTCAGATAAATGTTCATCTTGATTTAGAGCAAACGATTTTCATTATTTCAGTAAGAGTATGTAGAGGGAACTATCTAATTTTAGGAACTTTTTAATATCACTGTCTCCTTTTTCTTGTAGTGAGGCCATGGCTTTATCAGAACCGTGGAACCGTCTATCCTTTCAATAGCAATCTTTTATGTACAACATGTAAAAGCTACTATGTTATTTTGATAAAGCTGTACTACAATATATCGCAGTTAATATTATGACTGAAGAAAAGCCATCACGCATATACTTTCCTAAGATAAGTGGCCTGTTAGTCAACTTAAGAGAACTCTCAATCAATGATGCTGTCGATATTAGTCGTTTAATGACCTA
>JAATVL010000164.1 GCA_014523525.1 Nitrososphaerales archaeon TH703
GACGTGGCCAAATTATCAATCTGGACATTCTTTTTAAATGCGATACCTGTTCTTTGGCATTGTAGACGATAAGCATTTATGATTGAAAATTTTGGATGAAATGTTTGATACTCCCCAGATAGTTCCAAAAGCAATCCCTTTTCAATTAGACTACTGAGCAAATCGGCTGTTTTTTCGAGACTAAGATTTAACGCGATTGAGATCTTTGCTAATGGAGTTTTTCCATTAGTTATCAAATACAAGAAAATTTGCGCTTCCATGTCTGATAAATTTATCTTCGATATCAGTTCAGCCTTAATCTTGTCCAATTAATATGAGTTCAAGTTTATTTTTTATTTATTAGTTTGCTATTGTCATTGCTGCCATCAACTTAATGAAAAGGCATAACCACATAATAGGATTCAATTTTAGTAACTAAGCCGATGTAAATTTTTATTTCTTAGAATGAGAAAATCTCTTTATATTTTTCATATCTATTTTTGATATCATCCGCATTAATATTGACAAGTTTTTGTATGCCATAATCCTCTATTGCAAACGAACCCATAATATTTCCATGCATCATCGCATTTTTCAAAGATTTTGAATCCAACTTTTCTTGTTGTGATAGATATCCGACAAAAGCACCACCAAAGGAATCACCAGCACCAGTAGGGTCTCTAATGATTTCAATTGGATAAGCTGGCAGTGGATAGAATTCATTATCATAGAAAAGCAGCGAACCATTTTCTCCTTTATTTATTACAGCGAAGGCTGGACCAATTGAGCCTAATAAGCGAGCACAGGTAAAAATATTACTTTCCTTAAACAGCAATTTGGCCTCTGACTCATTTAATATTATTCCATCCACTTTATTGATCATCTTGATAACCTCATCCCTTCCATTCATAATCCAAAAATCCATTGTATCACAGATTATCAACTTTGGTTTGGAAAATAATTTTAATACATTCAAATTTTGCAATGGATCATTATTCGCTAGATAAACATATTCTGAATCAACATATTCCTCTGGTATTGTCGATTGGTAATTTGAAATTACATTTAGTTCAGTCTTGTTCGTAGTTCTTTTTGAAAGATCATAGCCAAAAGAAGAATCGTAATGAAACGTTTTTCCAGTTTGACTAATTGTTAATCCTCTGATATCAACACGATTTTTTAGAAGTTCAAGATACGATGCAGGAAAATCATGCCCTACGATCCCAACTATTGATGTAAATACGTAATTTGAAGCTGAAATTGATGCAAAGGTAGCCGTGCCCCCCAAAGTCCTTTCAACAGTATGAAAGGGCGTACGGGTAGTATCCAATGCAATTGTTCCAAATACTGTTAGCATGTTGTTCCATCAATAACAACAATAAATAAGTGTTCGACAATAAATTGGATATTGAAATCAGAGACAAGACATGATAAAATAGTTATTGGGTTTTCTGGAGCATCTGGTATTATCTATGGAATAAGACTTTTGGAGGTACTTCATTCTATTAATACTCAAACATTCCTTATCGTCAGTGAATGGGCAAAAAAAAACATAGAAATTGAAACAGATAAAACATTAGAATATGTAAAATCTCTTTCTTCTATTAATTACGATAATTCCAAACTAGACGCCTCGGTTTCAAGTGGTTCTTTCCTCCATGATGGGATGGTGATAGTACCTTGTAGTATGAAATCGCTATCCAGCATTGCAAATGGTTATGACGATACTCTTATTTCTCGTGCCGCATCCGTTACTTTAAAAGAATCGCGAAAACTAATTCTTGTCCCACGGGAAACACCTCTTTCAAGGATTCATCTTGAAAATATGATCAAGTTACAAGATGCAGGTGCAATCATACTTCCTGCAATGCCGGGCTTCTATCATAAACCATCATCTATAGATGAAATAGTAGATCATTTAGTTGGAAAAATTCTTGATCAACTAAAAATAAAACATGATCTATTCAGAAGGTGGAAAGATCAATAAAGGAAATCAGGTCCATTTGAATTAAACATGGTTTTTACATCCAGGCAACTCTAAATTTAATGCCGGGATATTTGTTCATAATATAACAAATATTGCATTCTTATAAGGCAATATTTATTATTGATTTTGTTAGAGGACTATTTTATGATGGTATTGCCAATCAAGCAATACATGACTAGCATCTAGCATTTACTTGAATCATTTCCTTTTCTAACGAATAGCCAACGTGTAAAGTCGATTCATCTTCAGTCTCCGAAACAGGCAAGCTCTTCAAAATGATTGAAATAAGAAAATAAGCCCTAGACTTTATGTGGACTCGTATTTTAGTAACGATAGATTAAAGAGTATCGATTAATTTTCCCATAGTTGTAATTTTTCGAGTTTTGATCTTCTCTTCGCTTGATAGAGCATTTCATAGACTGTCTTGTGAGATCTTCCTTTGATTAGTAACATTAATGCATCAATAGCCAACTTTGTCTCTTCATAGTTTCCTATCAAAGCAATGGAATGTCCATATATTGAGATAAACGTGTTGGTTAATTCTTCTAGATTCCTTCTCGCTTTACCTTTCTCACCAATAATTCTTCCTTTAATCCTATTAGTAGAATTGGCCGAGGTTGTAAAGTTACGAAGATCCAAAACTTGAAAGAGTGATTCTTCATCTAGGATCCTAAATGCCCGTTCTGGAGAAAAACCAATTGAGATGGCATTGACGATATCTCTTGCCTTTAATGCTCCATATTCATCGAAATTTTTAGAAGTTGAAAATATTGTTATCTGGCCTGTGTCACTTTCAATTTCAATTTTTACATTGCACTTTTTACAAATTTGGTTTTTGGTCTTTCCCTTGTTCCCTATAACTACCGGAATTCGTTCTTCGGGTATATGCAATGTTAAGCTGAGATGATCTTTTA
>JAATVL010000165.1 GCA_014523525.1 Nitrososphaerales archaeon TH703
GATAAACCAAGAAAATAATCAACAGGACTTGGAGCATCAGGAATACAACAAAGCTAAAGATCAAAATTATGGCTATAATAAGGAAAACCTTGGAATTAACGAATTAAACTTCAAAATTGAGAAAATACAGGCTGACATAGATAAGAAAATAGAAAAATTAAAAGATAAGGTACTAAACCGCGAGGATAATCAACGCCTCGTGGAGCAAGAAGACAACAAAGCTAAAGACCATGATAACAACGATAACAACGATAACAAGGGGGCCGATCACAAGTCTTACGATGGTTATGGTTTTGATGGTGGTAATGATAATAGTAATGGAAATGACAAGAGTGAAGACAGCTTTAATTTTGCTGCTACGGGTGATTTTGGCTGCTCAAGAAATACACAGGACACTGTAGCAACTGTGGAGAGCAAAAAACCTGAGTTAGTTCTACCATTGGGAGACCTTTCGTATCATAGTACTGCTGATTGTTGGTTTGATGTAACATCACCTCTTAAAGGTAAAATGATGATCACTTTAGGATACCATGACACAGAAGATGGAGCAGCAAAAATGAATCAGTATCTCAAAAGCTTTCAATTAGACAAACCATACTATTCTTATGATTACAATAAAGTGCATTTTCTTATCATGGCTTCACAATCTCCCTATACTGCAGGCACTGAGCAGTACAATTTTGTAAAACAAGACTTGGAAAAATCATCTCAAAATAAAGATATTGATTGGATAGTAGTGACCAGCTATGGGCCATTTTATACATCACCAACAACACATAATGCTGAAAAAGATATGAGAAACATCTATCATCCGCTCTTTGAGAAATATGGAGTTGATCTTGTATTACAGGCACATAACCACAACTATCAGAGAACATATCCAATAGCATTTAATCCTGCTGATAGTTCAAAACCAACCGTAATAAATGGCCCTGCTACAGGATCCAATGCCAATACTGATGGAACCGTTTTTGCGATAGTTGGAACTGGTGGAGAAGGATTCTATCCATTACAAGGACAGCAACCTTATGTGGCCAAACAATTTGATGGCAAGTTTGGATTTTTGAATATCGACATTAGTAACGGTAATCCCTCCAGTAAACTGACTGGAACCTTTTATGATAATAAGGGCAACGTACAGGACGACTTTACAATTCAAAAAGAAACAAAAGGTAAAAAAGGGGAATCTAATCCAAATGTTTGAATCGTTCTAACTTTATAGAATTACCTTGATGCTATCAAATCATATATCACATGATAAGCATCATATAACATGATAAGCAATCAAAAATTCAATTTATAACCTTCATAACGGATGATACTTGTTATTATTCTTAATATCTTAATATCTTAATTATTAAAAAAATGTTTATCTATTTGTTGACTTGATCGAACCTCTGTGAAATATCTTGCCAATTTATAACATTCCACCAAGCAGAAACGTAGTCAGGTCTTTTATTCTGATACTTGAGATAATAAGCATGTTCCCACACATCACATCCTAAGAGTGGTATCAATCCCTCTGTTCGTGGACTTGTCTGATTTGGCATTGATTTGTATTCCACTTTCTTGGTTGATGGATTATATGCCAGCCATCCCCATCCACTACCTTGAATCAACACCGTAGTAGAAGAGAATTTTTCCTTAAAGGCAGAAAAGCTTCCAAATGATTCATTTATTGCGTCTGCAATAGAGCCGCTCGGTTCCCCTCCGCCATTTGCTTTCATATTGTGCCAAAATATTCTATGGTTATCAAATCCTCCTCCATTAAAGTTGATAGCACTTTTTTGATCAGCTGGTACTTGATCAAGGTTGGATAATATCTCTACAATATCCTTTTCCTGGATAGCGGATGGACATTTTTCAAGAGCGGCGTTAAGCTTATCTGTATACGTTTGATGATGCTTAGTGTGATGAATTTCCATAGTCCTTGCGTCAATATGTGGTTCTAATGCATCATAACCATATGGTAACGGAGGTAATTCATATTTTCCCATATGTCTATTTTTTCCTTGTAATTATTAACTTTTACGTTATAAAAAATATTCATGCAACTGGAAAATCAAGTCATAATATATGAAATTTATAAAAGGTTTTTACAGGATGTCAATATCCATATTATCAATTGAGAATAGTAATAGATTCTCTATATCTAATATCCTCATATTTTGCTATTGATCTGCAACGTAAACTTCTAGTTATTGGTTTCTTCCTCAATTAGAATTATCTTTTGATTCTGATTCCGATGGCGGTGGGGGTGGTGTGGGTTCTTCTTCTGATTGATTGGTTTCAGCAAGTGACCTACTCAGAGAAGAAAAGGATGAGGGAGAGTTATCATCCGATTTGTCTGATATAGAAGCATTTGACAACGAGTTATTTAACAATGAACTATTTGACTGTGAAAAGGAATTTACAGCAAATGACGGAACCAAAACTAGGATAAAAGCTATTAATATTATCCTAAAAGTCATTCTGCCAGACATCATTAGTAGATCATTAATTTTATGTACTATTGTAAATATAAAGTAGACTGTTTCCGACTCTATTTGACTTTATAAGCAAAATAGAAAGTGAAGAAAAAGAGCTATATCATAACTTTTAACAAAATAGTTCATATATTATTGAACACCGATATGAACATGTTCATTCCTGATATTTTTAGACTTTTTGAACTCGTTTAGCTATTTATTAAATCAAAGCAAGTTAACACAAGAGGTCAGAATTGTTGGGCCAGCCGTTGATCAATCTAATCTGAGATAATTTTTAGACTCGAATTTGATGGATACATTTTATTATCGAGCTTTCTGGATTCGCTATTTAATGCCAAATATGAGAAAGATGGAAAGTTATTAAAGTACAACGTTACTCTTATTCATATCAAAACAACCAAATTAAATAATAAATAGCTGAGGGGAACTTAACATTTTATGACAATTTAGAGCTTTTCTGCAGGATGCCAGACTTTACTAAATATGTGAACTGATAGAATCACCATGCCGTATCTTGGATATTTTTCTGCTGAGATCTGCGACTTCAGTACAATTCGTTCCAAATATGTTCTTTAGAACCAGGACAAAATAAAAATAGGGATTAAGATGTGACCAGTGGGATTTGAAGCCTCTATTCGAATTCCTATTTTATGAGACTTCATATAATAAAGTGCAGATAGATCAAAATACTATTTGTGGTGCCGTAAACTAAAAGCAATAACAATAGCATCGGTGGGAGTACGGTCGGATCATAAACTAGTTGGCATCAACATGTAGATACGTCTTTAATAAACTAATAATGACTTTACCGTGGCAATATTCTGAATATCTTACCTTGACCGATAGATACAACATACAGGTAGCCGTCTGGCCCTACTGTAAGATCGGTGACGGCGCCAAATCCGTCACCAAATACTATTTCTTCGGCTCCTATATTGATGGGATTCTCAATAAATTTTTCCCCAAGGACCTTAGGAAGTACAAGATCGTTTCTTTCATCACTCAATTTGAAGTGATATATTCGGCCGATGTGAACATCACCAACAAACATGTCATTTGTGTATTGCTCCCCTAATTTGTCACGATCGTAAAATACTAATGATGTCAGTCCTGTACTGTGAGCCCAAACTGCTTTAGGCTCTTCGTATTCTCCCCTGCCATTAAATGTTACTAATTTAGTGATATCAAATTTTTTTTGTGATTGAGAAAAACCGTAAATATATTGCCATCCGCTATTAAATCCAGGATTTACTAGGTTTATCTCATCACCTTCTTGTGGCCCATTCTCTGTATCCCATAAGGTACCTGTTATAGGATCAAAAGCCAATCCAAAACTGTTCCTTATACCGTATGCATAATACAATCTCAATGGCATAGAATTTCCCAATATCGCTTCTCCAACAGGCTCGCCTTCTTGTGTTATTCTTAAAATACCACTACGTCCATCAGCAACTATTCCACTGGCAAAGTTTTGAGTCTGTGTTGCTTGATAACCACTACTAAATGACCCATCGATATCTCCTACTGGAATGTATATGTTCTCATCAGGACCAATCTCTATTGCCCCTCCGTTATGTCTGGGTCCGGGAACTGCAGGCAAATCCAAAAGAAGTGTAGGGTTTACAAGTTTGTCATCAACTAATTCATACCTGTAAAGGCGATTTCCCTCTGGCTCTTTACCTTTCCGATCGTCACCATCTTTACCAGATATTTCAGTAAAGTAAAGGAAAACATACGTTTTGGAACTAGTTTTGAAAACAGCAATACCACACATTCCTCTTTCAACAGAGTTTGCCACGTCCACATCAAGCAATGGTTTTTCTAAAATTCTTCCGTTTACTACACGTATTACAGTTCCCTTGTCTTTCTCCAAGACAAGAAAGTCGTCAGGCCCGACAAAAGCCATAGTTGTAGGGGTGTCCAGTCCTTGTGCTACCTGTTCAACTTTAAGCCCAGAATTAAAGACATGTGGATGGACTGGACTTAAACTAAATGGCCGTTCTCTTAAATTTTCTTGACCATACGTCTGAGAAAAATAAATGGTAGAAAAACTGATTAAAGCGACGACACAGATAAGGATAATATAATTTCTGATAGTGGATTGAAAAAGCAAACTTGGATTTCAGTTTCACAGCAAGGCATAACCAATATTAATTTTCGTTCGTAATATTACGGATTTTTTTGATTAAATTAGGGCGAAGAGAAACATAGTTCCTTAATAGTTGGCTATTTCAACCACCTTAATCGTTTTTTGGAATAATGAGAGTTCAACTTGTTGATGATAATTCAGCTCATTTAGTGATAAATAACAATCTAATAGAAAAAAAGTATATGTATTTTGTTAGACAATTATAATATACCTAAACACCAACTGGGACTATTGGTTGTTCTTGTTCATCACACCTGAGAAGTCCCAGTTGAATTATATTTCTGGTTAGAATTGCTTACTATAAATACATTATCTTCAAAGATAAGATGTCACAAGTATTTCCCAAAAGGAACATGAACCACTTCATCTTTATTGTTAGCGGAATGCCGTCAAGGGTGAATTCAGTTGTTTCTGTTGTCGACCAAAAGATAATGAGCTTTTTGGTATAAGAGGAATAGAAATAGACAATGTTTGTTCGGTCCTAACATGGATAACATATTATAACAGTGCGTTTCTAAAGCTTCATCCAGCACTATAAATTTGGGAGTATCTAAATCTAATATTAGTAACTTGAATCAATTCTCATCATACGCCAACACTTTCAGGTTATACAAAAGAATATCAGAGCAATATAATGACCAGGCAATTTTGGGTTCTGTCAAACAATTAGTACCAGATAAGGTATTAAATTTAACCCCAGGTGACCAATCTTTGAAGCCACTCTTACATTGGTTCAAATATGACTTTATGAAGTGGATGCCGAAAGAAGTACAATGTACAAGATGTAATAGACCAATGAGAGTTCAACTTGTAGATGACAAATCAGCAACATTTCGGAAAACAGAAATTCACATGTGTGATGTATGTGGTTCAACCCAAATATTTCCACGATATGACAAAATACTAAGGATTGCAGAAACAAGAATAGGTAGGTGTAGTGAATGGTCCATGCTCTTTGGCGCTATTGTAAATTCGTTATCTATTAAAACTAGATTAGTACATGATTATCTTGACCATTGCTGGAACGAATCTCTGATAAATAAGAAATGGGTACATATTGATTCAACTTTGGACTATCCAATTTCTTTTGACCATCCTTACTATTATGAGCAAAATTGGGGTAAGAA
>JAATVL010000166.1 GCA_014523525.1 Nitrososphaerales archaeon TH703
AGACATCGCATAACGTATTAGCACAAAGTGCCAAGAGTAATGCAACAACAGCAGCAGCAAATACTACTGTTGTAAGAGTCACCCCAAGCCAATCAACTAACAAAACTTTCTGGATAAGTACAGTACACTTTGATGGACCAACAGGCTTGCAAGCTGGCGTAGCATGTGGTAATTGCACCCAGAATATTCCACCGCATCCAGCCGAGAAGTTTCCAAATACTACTCTGCCTGCTGGACCAGGGCTTGTGTTAAGACCACCCAACAAAGTAGGAGCTTGGGATATGAGATCATTTACATTTGCTCCAGATCAAATAGTCGTTAATCAAGGCGACACCGTCACTCTTCATTTCTTAGGTGTACAAGGTCCGCATCATGTGATAACTGTCGAAGGTGTTGGAACGTTTCCACTTGATAGGGGGCATATCCAGACAGTATCGTTTAGCGCAGATAAACCTGGAACGATAACGTACTGGTGTCACATACATGAGCCGAACATGGTTGGCCAGATATTGGTACTTCCTAAACCAGCGTAGTGGATGACAACAATGGGAAATAGTGCTCCTTATGTACATCAACCTGAACATATTGAGCATCCTCATCTCTTATTTTTTTGCAAGGCTTTACCCATAATTAAGTAATTTGTTCTTTATGTGTTTAGCATTCTGCATGAATACAACAACAATGACATTTAGGGCGAATGTTCTTCTGCAGTAGTTAGCTCGAAATTGGTAATTACATATAGATATTTAATGTATGACACACGAAGGTTCTAAGATATTTGCGGTCTTTCAAACATAGCTTCGTTGTAAATTGTCCCATAGATAGAGTTTGGCAGTTTTATACAGATATCAAACACCTTGAAATAATTACCCCAACCGAGATAGAACTCAAAATTACTAGTGCCACAAGCCAAAAACTTACCCAAGGATCAGAATTTTGGTTTGAAGGAAGAATAATGATGATTCGTAAAAGAAGTAGGTGGCATTCTACGATAAGTTCGTATTCTGTATCTCCAGAACAATATCAATACGTAGATGAAATGCTAACTGGTCCATTCAAAATTTGGAGACATTGGCATAAATTCTATGATGTTGATAACAATAATTACCAAAAGCAAACACAAGTGATAGATGAGATTGATTTTGAACTACCGTATGGCATAATAGGAAAGTTGTTTGATGGTTATGCATATCGAAGGCTTGAGAAACTATTTTGTAACAGAAAATTGGCTACAATTAGAGCCTTGGAAACTAACACATAGACACCAATGCTCTTCCATATGCCTGCAAAAAAGTAATAATAAGATTTTGAATATTATTAACGAATTGTTAGAACCACTTACAAATTATACACAATTGGCGTCTCATACTCTTGTTAAAGTGAAAAGGTATACAGGATGTTCTTGAAAGGAATATGCTCGAAAGGTTCTGTACCAGTATTGCATCTGTACCAGTAATTCATGCTTCTGCAAGTAAATTTTTATAATTTCACATTATATCTACGCATCGATTATCTTTCGTACTACCAAAGGACGTTTTCCTAAGTGTGCCACAATTGTAAAATGGTAGTATGATTTGAGAAATCCTTAATTCTGCAATACGAATGAGAAACCTAGTAGGAAATCTAGAGAAACTCATAATAACTGCGTCCAAAAGTTTGACAGGACGTGACATATTCGTCAAAGCTGGGGATTCAAAAGGTTCAGACAAACCAGAAGTGTGGATTCCTCTGGTAATGCAAATATGTCAGATTCCAGTAATAATGAAAGATGATGGTTTTCCTATTAACAATGAACATTATAGATATTAAGTTCAAAGCAGGCTCTCATCTTAATGATCGATCCTAGTCTTCTGATACACCCGAGCATTGCTATCCCAGCTACTTCGCTAGTTCTTGTAGCCTTTATCCTCAAGGCACGAAGGAAGAAGTACTATCGAGCACACTATCTTGTTGCCATGGCAGCTTTCATTCTCACGGCAGTGGCTATCCCAATCGGATTACGTGCCGTGTTCTTGTCATATGCTCGTTTCATGATTTGGCCGCTAACTTTAATTCCACACCTGGGGATGGCCACGATCTCTGCGATACTAATTTCAGTCCAATCAGGTCTAGGAATCACTATGCTTCTGCGGAAGAAATCCCGTAAGAGTTCTCTCGGACTTTACAGAGTCCATAGCAGACTTGGAAAGTTCGTGGCAGCCGCTTTTGTGATACAAGGTCTTTTAGGTATAACAGTCCTATATGGGATATTACACTCAAACGTAACAACCACACAAACTGGCGTCGTCAAGACGGTAGCACGTGGAACCACGGTCCTTATCGTACCAGGAGCTGCTACTCTTGCTGACAAAGGATTTTCGCCAAACCCAATCAATGTGAATGTTGGAGATACTGTAACATGGAGTAACATTGACAACATGGAGCACACAGTAACATCTGGTACCGGACCAAGTGATCCAAGTATGGGAAAACAATTTGATTACGGATTATCAGGACCTACTGTACTGATAGCTGGTAAAACATTCTCTCACAAATTTACTAAGGCAGGAGAATTCCCTTACTTCTGTCAGATTCATCCTATTCTGGTAGGAAAGGTTGTCGTGTCATAGATTAGATCCTCCACTAAGTTGTTCTTCCTTTTTTTCTTTTGTATTACTAGTCCAGTGATAATTGCCTTATTTGCTCTCTTCATTTCCTTTTCGCGTTGCAAAATAGTGTCAATTCTGTCTCCATTCAACCTTCATTACTATAAAGAGTAACAGAAGTTGGATTTCAAAAATCGATTACATACACTAGTGTATTGCATCCCACCGAACCCACATCGAGTCTGCACTTGATTCTGTGAACTAGTCCGAAAAGTATTATACATGTTCCTTGAACCCATTTAGATGCAAGGTTCA
>JAATVL010000167.1 GCA_014523525.1 Nitrososphaerales archaeon TH703
AATGCTTGTATCAAATTGTTTTGCATTATTTGGATCCGTTGGTCCTGTTCCGCTTGTAACTGTATGTGGTAAAGTGTCTTTGTTTGTCACTGTTATTTTGTCACCTTTCTTTACAGTGATAGTATCTGGATCAAAATTGGGACTTCCTTGTACTGATGCTCCTGCAAGTATTGTCAGCGGTTTTCCGGGTGGACCAGCTGTTTGAACAGGAGCTTGTGCCGAAGTCGCATTTTGTGCCGAAGTCGCATTTTGACCTTTAGCTGCTTCAGCGGTCTGTGAAAATGGTTCAACAAATAATTTTGCTTTCATAGTGGGATGTCCAAAACCACAGTACTCTCTACACTGAATACGATACTCACCAGGTGTGTCAAATAGATTCCATGCCACATTGACTCTACCAGGAACGGCGTCCATTAAAACAGTATAATCAGGTACATTGAAATCATGAACAACGTCCTTTGAGACAATCTCAAACTTGTAGGGAACATTTTGCTTTACGTGAAGCTGACCGATCTCCTTCTTACCATCCTGATGTTCAAAGGTCCAGAACCATTGCTGACCTATGACCTTGATTGTTTCTGTTTCCGGGGGAATATGCTCGACTTGTCTTTCAACATTCCAAGATTCAGCGCCTACCCATATAAGTAGTGATATGACAACACCTACGTATACCCATTCAATTGTTGCATGACCCATATTATACGCCCTCTATTTCTTTTATCCTATTTTGTTTATGGGATTCTCTAAATCGCCAACATACATATACTATAGCACCTTGAACCACAGCTCCAACCACAAAGGCCGCAACCATAAGCCTGTAAAATAACGCCCAAATTTCTACTCTTCTGATAACGAATTCTTGTGGTTCTTGTGCAAAAACATTGTTCAAAGAAGAAAGAACTACCAGAACAACAGGTGAAAACAGCAAAAGAATTAACCATATATTTGATCTTGGTGACATCAAATTTCCTTGTCCGAGGTCACTACTCACCTACATCTAATTTAAGGTTTTTGCAAGAACCGTATCTTCTATTCATTCACCAATATATCTGTGAAATCCCATTACATTAACACCCGAAAGTGAAAGAGTATTATTTTCATGTTTCAGGATGGTCATTGAAGCATTACGTATATGCCATCCATACAGACTTTCTGGGGGAAGACCCAACATGATGGATACTGCTGCTTTAATAGGATCTAAATGAGTTACAAATAACAAATTTTTATCTGAGTAATTTTTCATAGATTCATCAAGTAAATTCTGGATTCTTTTTTTAACTGCTGAGAAGCTCTCGATACCATAGCTATCAAGAATCGGATCATCTCCACTGTAGAATTTCAAAAAGAGGTTTCCATGTTTTTCGATAACATCATCATAATTCATACCAACCAGATCTCCCAATTCAATTTCATATAATCTTTCATCAGTTTGGTATCCTAATTGATTTATCTCACAAATTATCTTGGCAGTTTCAATCGCTCTCGTTACCGGACTTACACACACCCTATCAATTTTCAGTTTCTTTAGATGGTGGCCGGTGTCTTTGGCCTGCTGTATTCCACAGTCTGTGAGATGTGACTCTATGTGCCTTCCTACAAGGAGTCGTCTGACATTATTATCTGCTTCTCCATGGCGTACAAAAACTATAAGCGGCAAAACAACTCAAATTAATATAAATCAAGTCTTAAATTTGTTTTTCCATTAATAAATGTCGTATAGAATGTATAACAGTTTTTTATCATTTTACTTCTTTCTTCTTAGTATCAATTAGTCTATTCCTTGAAAATCATAACGAATTTGTTCATCATAAAATATAGATTATAACCTTAATTAGGATGCTCCAACACTTTATGACAGATAATTAATGAAAATTTCAATAATTGGTGGTACTGGTGGAATGGGAGAAGGTTTTGCTCTCAGATGGGTTGTGAATCACGACATTACAATTGGTTCTCGTGATGCACAAAAAGCTATAAACTCTGCAGAACAGTACATGAACACAGCAATATCGTCTTATGGAAATAATATGAAAGGAGCTATCAAAGGTGCTGATTATGTATCTTCATCAAGAGATTCGGATATATTGATACTATCAATCCCCTATGAATCAATAAAATTAACGTGTGACTCGGTCTCCAATAGTATAAAAAAAGATTGCATAATAGTTTCTCCAATAGTTCCCATGGAAAGAAATGATTTTGGCTTTACATATATCCCATTTGAAAAAAATATGAAATCGGCAGCTCATCTATTAGCAGAAAATCTTCCGGACAAGAAAATTGTTTCTGCGTTTCATACAATATCTGAAGTGAAATTAAAGAACATCAATGAAAGTCTTGATTCTGATATCTTTGTTTGTGGTGACGATCAGGATTCAATTACAAAAGTAAATCAGTTGATAGGAGAAATAAAAGGTCTTAGGCCACTATATCTTGGATCATTGTCCCTTAGTTATCAGGCAGAGGTTCTTACTCCTATGTTGCTGAATGCATCCAAGAAGAACAAAATTAAACACCCTGGAATAAAGCTTACTTGAACAGATTCCAAAAAAGAAATGAGCCCAGTAAGCAAAGCAAAAATTGGATGTACGGTATGGGAGTCTTATTTATTGTGATGGCGACAGTTATTGCGTTAAGGAACCTTTATCTTTATTCCACAGAGTTGACTGTTGGCTTCTATCTTGATAATTATACAAGCAATTCGGTGACAAACGAAAAATTTGTAATAGCAATGTTGATTGGTGGAGGAATATTACTGTATTGGGGTAAATTTAGAAGAAATGTAGATAGCGACAATAATACAAAATGGTAATTGGCCTTATCAATATGATTGAGATGGGGAATTAATTTCGATTTTTACTATTTATAAAATTGCTGAGCTTATCCATTGCTTCTTGAAGTACTTGTTCGTTTGGAAGGTAAACGATTCTAAAATGACCTTTTCCTAGTTCCCCGAAACCGGAACCATGCACTGTGAGAATACCGGTTTTGTTCAGTAGATCGAGAACAAAATCTTTATCGTCTTTCCAACCATTAAGAAGAATTTTTGGAAAAGTGTAGAATGCCCCGTTTGGTAATTTACAAGAGATTCCATCTATTTCATTTAAACGTTTCACTACTAAATCTCTTCTTTTTTTTAATTTACTTACCATTTTAGTTATGTATGATTGTGGTCCTTGAAGAGCTGCTACTGCAGCTTTTTGTACTGGAAGATTAGCAGCTATACGAACTCTCGCTAGTTTTGGAATATTGCTCCTGATATTTTCTAATTTTTGACAATCGCTATTCATACATATATATCCACAACGCCATCCTGTCATGAGATAAACTTTTGAAAAACCATTAAGTAGTATCACCGGCGCATCTTTAGCCACTTTACCAATTCCAGTAAATTCCTGATCAAATACCAGCTTATCGTATATTTCATCACATATTATATACATATCATGTTCAGCAGCAACATCAATTAACTGTTTAAGGTTCTTGCTGTTAAAAACCTCGCCGGTAGGATTATTGGGATTAATTATGCACATTGCTCTTGCATTTGATGTAATCTTTGACCTGATATCATCAAGATCAGGTGTTCCATCCTCTGTAAGTCTAAATTCAATAGGCTTACCTCCGTAAAATTTTACGTACGAGGCATAGGGAGGATAATATGGTCCGGGCATTAAAATTTCGGAATTTGGTTCCACTATTGATGCAGCTACCATATCTAGTCCTTCAGAAATACCATTGGTGACAAGAACATCTTCTACAGTTATGGAAAGTCCCTTTAGCGATTCTTTCTTTACTATGGCTTGCCTTAATTCTAAAATGCCTTCTGAGTCAGCGTAATAATTGAAATCGTTTGAAATTGCGTCTATCAATGCTTTCTTTATGTGATCCGGAGTCGGAAAATCATACTTTACTGGATCACCAATATTTAGGTAGATTATTTTTCTTCCAGATTTTTCATATTGTCTCGCATGTATTGTTATGTCTCTGATGGCATATTCCACATTGGATATTCTGTCAGATACCTTCAATTAATTACAACTACTGAGAAATCTTTGAGATAATAAATTGATTGTTATTAACTGATTTCATTTGGCTTACTTGAAATATTAATTATTAATTAGCTCAATTGATATAGAACCTTGATTCTAATTTTAAAGTTAGAAAAAGAGGGTCCGTAGCGTAGCCAGGATATCGCGGTGGTCTTCGGAACCACAGATCGAGGGATCGAAGCCCTCCGGGCCCATGAATCCGATATCAAGACATCTTTTGATTTTACCTGAAATTTGATATGATCAATTGCCTAAGAAAGAAAGAAATAGTAAGAATTAGAAAAAGCATGATTTATTTAATAGAAAAGGTTGTACCAGCCGAATTAATCCCTGAATTTACTGAGGCCGTATAATTTCCCGAGGGTGCCTGATTTCCATCAATACCCATTTGATCCCATTCAAGGGATTTTGAATCTCCTGGACTCAGAATTGTTATCACCTGTGATGATAAAATTGGATATAATTCATTTGATGCCAAGTTTCTTATGGTAAGCCCTAACGCAGAATTTGGAAATGTTAGTTGTTCGGATCCAGTATTTTTTATTGAGATACTAACTTTTTCTCCCGGATTATAAATTTGTTTATCAGTTGTAATGTTTATCATGTCTTGAATTGAATTTTTGATTTCTCCATTTAGAGTGGTAGTATTACCTAAATTGGTTTCATTTTGAGATCCAGTTGAATTATTTATTGTTGAACTGGCTGCTGATCCTTGTCCATCATCCAATTTTCCTTGATTTGGAACGTTCAGAGTCATATTATGAGTATCTGTCTGATTTTTATTCTGCTTATTACATTCAGATTCTAGTGGACATACCTTTCCCCCTTCAGATAATACGTTGTCAACCTCTTTAGGATCATATGCAAAGATCATCAAGCTATGGATTAGTTGAGTGGGTAGAACAATTAACAACATAAAGAAAACGGAAAGAAAAGGAACAACTTTTACTATATCTCTGGGATTTGTATTTCTATTTTGAACCATGATAAAATATAGTAAGCATCATTTTTAATCGTTGCTTACCTTATTGATTTTTGTTGCATTTTTATATATTGTTTATCTGGTTTAATTATACTATCAAAGTCTTTATAACAAATGAACTGTATTATGTTTCATTATGACTCATCATATTGCAAAGATAATTGAAATAATAGGCAGCTCAGACAAAGGATGGGAAGATGCTGCTCAAGTTGCAGTCGATGAAGCAAAAAAGACCTTGCACGGGATACACGGTATAGAAGTTGTCGATATGACTGCCCATATAGATCCTACCTCAGGAAAAATAACAAAATATCGAACTTGCGTAAAAGTATCTTTTGCCGTAGACTAGCTATAGATCCTGTACTTATGCCAAGAACATACTTAGAAAGAGATATAGCTAGAAAGATGGCATAATCAACTTGACAATATCCGTAAATTCTTAAACCACCTTTTCTTTCAATTGTATAGAAATGGAAATTGAAAATGACAATGATGAACCTGTCATGTGCAGTAAATGTAATAAAACATTTGAAAATGAATCTGAATATTTACAGCATTATAATGAAAAGCACAAACCCGAAGATACTTGAAAGGGGTTGTTATGCTATGCTCGCCCTACACTAATACCTTGCCTAGAAACTCTTGATATTTTAATTTTGTATCCATTCTAAATAACTGTAATAGTAAAAAAATTATTCCTTTTTGGATTTTTTACCTTCGTCTAGGTTATCTGTTCCTTTTTCATTGATAGTAAATCTTACTTCACTATATGGATGATATGGAGAATCGATCATTTTTGCTATTCTGTTTTCACCAGATTTTCTCAAATATACTCTGTAAGTTGAAGCATGACCAATTACATTTCCACCAGTCGGTTTTGTCGGGTCACCAAAGAATGTATCTGGAGCAGATTGCACTTGGTTTGTAACTATTATTGCAACATTGTAAATTTCTGAAATTCTAAGAAGTTTATGCATAATAGAATTAAGTCTTTGTTGTCTATCAGCAAGCGTTCCTCTACCAGAGAATTCTGCCCTATGTAATGAAATTATACTATCGACAACTACTAGTTTCGCTTTGTAATCGTCTATATATTTACCGAGATTTTTAACTATTAATTCTAGATGTGCGCTATTATAGACTTTACATACAGCTACATTTTGCAGTGCACGTACCGGATCTATGCTTCTAGTGCTAGATATTTGCTCCAGTCTTTCAGGTCGAAATGTTCCTTCAGTGTCAATGTAAATAACACCACTGTTTAATCCACCTGATTCTATTGGTTGTCCGGCAGTAATACACATAGTATGGCATATTTGTGACTTGCCCGAACCAAATTCGCCATAAAGTTCAGTAACTGCCTGTGTTTCTATACCTCCCAAGAATAGATCGTCAAGCATACTTGAACCAGTAGAACATCGTAACAACGATCTTCTTTTCTTAAGTGCAGTTTCAGCAGTGATGAATTCTTTATCAAGAACATCTGATTCTCTTAAAAGTTTTTGAGCTGCCATTATGAATGAGGCTGCACTTTCTTTGGATGCATTAATGTCTACTGCTAGATCTTCAACTCCAGCCACGGCCAGATCCATAACCGAAAAAATTCCTGCTTCTCTAAGCTTCTTAGCAGTTGTAGGGCCTATCCCTTCAATGTCTTGAATTTCAAGATTAGTAAGATCATTAATCTGAGATTGTTCTGATATTGTAGTTAATGACTCTTCGGTATTATTCATGACAGTATTTTCTTTTTGTTCCTTTTCTAATTGCTCACGTTTGTCTACGATATCTTCCGCATAATCATCAGAAATACTTTCAGAGTTGTGTGTCTCATCTTCCTGTATATGAGAATCTGAATAAGTTGATTTTTTAGTTCTCATTCTGTACATCATGTAGACCTATTACATTTAAGGCTTGAGACACTGATAGGAGGGTGGGTGGGTGGTTGCAGATAATACCAGAGACTGCAAATTCGATTTGATTCAGTCTAATATTATCAATTGAACTTCAAGCATTCGATAGAATAAAAAATTAATTAGAAGGATATAACTTAGATCTGCATATTACAACTATATGAGGTAATAATCGTAAATGTTGCCAACTGAATTATTAAGAGTACGCGTATCAGGTAAAATGAATCAGATAAGACCCATATTTTATGACTATGAGAAAAATAATGAACTTTCCTTACCATCAAAAATAATTAAAATGTTTGAAGAAATGGCTAAGAAGAAACTATCCAAGGCAAACGTAGACGAGAATCTCTCAAGAATAGAAGCCAAATATACAGATTATAAACTTGTCAGAGGTATCTGTCAGCTATTAGAACAAAGGTGTGTATATGAGTCGCCAAGTAAGACGTTTTCAGACAGTAGGAACAACAATACAATTAATGCCACATATCTTAGAAGGAAAATATTTGAAGAATCTTCTAGAATTGGTTATCCAGTAACGGAAGATGAAAGAAAGCGAATACTTCAGAAAGTTGCTTTAAAAAACAACTTGACTATTGATGAACTGGAACTTGCAATGTGGAATGATCTTGACAAAAACAAGTACTTGAAAAATTTTGATTCATTGTCTCCATTACAACTGGTTGTATGGTACAATATTTCCATTCTTCAAACTCTACTACTAAATTGTGTCAAACTAGAATTCAGTGTTTATGGGGGTTTCAACTGGAAGAAAATATTACGTAAAATAAAGCAACTTGGATTGATGTATTTTCTTTATCATGAATCCAATTTGGATTCAGAATCAATTAATCAAACAAAAAATGAAGATATGGTATTGAATGGCAAAAAGAACAAGAGAGTTATATGTACTGTTGATGGTCCGCTTAGCATACTAAGAATGACAGACAGATACGGTCTGGCAATGGCCAAATTAATTCCGTTAATAATATTTACTGAAATCTGGACTATTGATGCAGTAATATTAAGAAAATCAATTTCGGGTGTCAAAAAAAGCTATAGATTTCAGCTCTCAAACAAAGATAAGGATCTCCCACTATTTGACGCATCAGGTATTCATCTTGAGTCAGAGCCAAACTCAGAACCTAACGTATCATTTAACAAATATAGTGAAGATAACTTTGATAGCAATGTTGAAAAAAAATTTATGGATAAATTTCTCAAGTTCTCTACAGGATGGAAACTTACTCGGGAGCCGGACCCGCTGATACTTTCCGATGGTAAAGCCTTCATAGCTGATTTTGCATTTGAAAAATACGGAATTAAAGTCTATTTAGAGATAGTAGGTTTCTGGACAAATGAATACCTAAAAAGAAAATTAGAAAAAATAAAAGACTTGTTGACTATGAATTCTGGGAGTTCGCCAGGTACTGACTTGCTAATCGCTGCAAATATGGATAATTATATTTCTGAAAATGGAGATAAGATAATGGTTGATTCGATTTTTTCTAAACTTATAGCTAGAAAACATTTAATTTTTTATAAGAAAGATCAAATTCCATTTGGTCCAATTATTAAATATCTTAAGGATATTGATTCTAAGTTCATTAATGATATTTCAATTAATTCACATGATATGATTACCGAAGAACTAGAAACTAAAATTCGAGAAAATGAAAATAAAGTTATTTTTCTTAAAGAAATATCAGATAAGCATAACATTCCGGTTGAGTCGGTCTTGAAGATTATTAGAAATCTTCAATTAATCAATGATAATTCAACTAATGTGAGAACAAATAGGCTAAAGGAATTCCTGCTAGTTGATAATTATATCATATCTAATGATAAAATTAACGAATTGTTACCAGAACTTGATAAGATTAAGAAGTTAGGGGATGCAATTAGGTTCCTAGGTGAAAACAATATTCCTGAAGAATGTATTACCTTGCTTATTCCAAAAATGGGCTTTGAGATTGTCTGGAATGGTATTGATTCCAATAATGCTATAATTCAACGACAGTTGACTAAAGGCTGATCGATTGACTTGAACTAAGCGACGCCAGCGATATGTTATCGCAATTTCATTATAATTAGAGAAATGGTATATATGTTGAAGATATAACAACTTTAGATATTGCGATCTACTGATAAGGGAAACATTTGGCTTAAAAATATCGAGGGAAATTGGAGGGACTCAACTTGTCCATGCGGCAGTAATTTTCACTTTAATGGAGACATTGATAAGTTATTTTCATGGGAACGGATTCATTTAAGACACATGTCATCAGATCCTGAAAATCACGCAATGCTGTCCCATTATCCAACGGATATGGTCATTTTTTATCATTCCACAAGTGGATACATAGTTGAAATCAGGAAACACAAGCCTCATGAGATTAAAGATTTGCAAAATGCCTGCCTATACGGAAAAGTGAAGCTTGCAGGAGTGTAATAATTGAGTTGGGACGGACATTGTTTAATTCGTTAAGGAGGAATTACTAAAAATACCAGGACCTTCTGCAAAGACAATTTAGTATAGTTTACAAAAAAGCAAATAACTGTAATAATAGGATTAAAATCATGAATCTACCGTCTGGTTGGAGGTTTGAATCTTCACGGAAAATATACTCCAATAAGTATATCGAACTATATGAGGACATACTGGACATTAATAGCAAAAAAAAGATCTATACTAGAGCGAAAAGAAAAGATTATTCCACCATAGTACCCTTTGTGTCAGATAACGAAATTCTAGTGATTAAAAGCTATAGACACTTGGTTAATTCATATCAAATTGAAGCTCCTTCTGGATATATTGATGCAGGTGAAACGGCATTTGAAGCTGCGAGCAGAGAATTGAAAGAAGAAACTGGCTACAAGGCAAATAATATTATCAACTTGGGTTCATATACATTAGATTATACTATGTTTGAACAGACAGGCAATTTATTTGTCGGTTATGATCTAGTTAACGAAAGGAAGCAAGAATTAGGGATGATGGAGATAATAGAGCCTACGATTCTAACAATTGATGAAATTAAACAGTTACTATTTGATGGAAAAATATTAAATGCATCTTCGATTGTTGCTTTTTACAAATCGTTTGATTATCATCTAAATTATAAAAATAAAAAAATGAAATGATATTCTAATTGAGTAATACTATGTATAATAACGGGGATAATAGTTGCATCAGTATTTTGATCGAAAATAGTAGTTGGTAATAAATTGCAAGACAGCTATGATGTTACAGTTATTGGTGGAGGGATATTAGGTTGTGCTATTGCTTATTTTCTTTCCATCGTGACAGATTCATCAATTATCGTCATTGAACAAGAAAAAAAGGTTGGACTGCATACCAGTAGCAGGAATACTGGAAAAGTTCATGCCCCATTTTACTATAATCCAGATAAAAAGTCATCCACTGCAATCTATGCATTAAAGGGATTTGACATGATAAAACGATATTGCTCTTTACACGAATTACCATTTAAAGAAGATGGAGTAATCGAGATTGCAATAAATGACAGTGAAATTGACATTTTGCATAAACATGTTCAATGGGCTTGCAAAAATGGATTGAAAGATGAGGATGTAAAATTTTTAAATAAAGATGAAATGTTACGAATCGAGCCCAATCTAAAATGTGAATCTGGGATTGTCTGTTTCCGAGATGCTTCAACTGATTATGGCCTTATAAATGAAAAACTTATGGAAGACGCAATCATGTTTGGCTGTAAGACCTCGTTTGAAAATAAATTCAGAGCGATTTACCCCAACACAAAAACAGCTGCAAATAGAAAATTGACAGTCATTGGGACTGTTAAAGATATAACTACTGATTATATAATAAATGCAGCAGGAGGCAATTCACTTGATATTGCTCATAGTGTTGGTATTGCAAAAGAATATACTGATCTTCATTTTAGAGGAGAATATTGGATAGCGCCTGAAAAATATAATAATCTTACTAAAAGAAGTATTTATTCAGTGCCACGATACACAGAATACCCTTTTTTGGATCCACATTGGATTATTAGAAATGATGGAAGATGCGAAGTAGGACCAAACGCGGTTCCAGTATTTGGTCCATATTCATATAATTTTTATGATAACCTGAAAAACGCTGTTCCAAAAATTTTTGAATTATCTAAAGTAGGAATGTTAAAATTGTTTTTAAATAGACAGTTCCTGCGCTTGGTATCAAATGAATTCTCAAGTTCTCTATCTAAAACAAATATGATAAATAGAGTAAGGAGATTTTTGCCCCCTTTGAATCCCTCTGATTTTAAACAAAGAGGTAGAGCTGGTATTAGATCATTGCTAATTGATAAGAACGGAAACTTTGTATCTGAGAGTTTACTTGTAGAAAATGAGTCTTCATTACACATTTTGAATTATAATTCCCCGGGTGCTACTGGAGCATTACCAGTTGCAGCAGATATGGTAAGAAAATTGGTTCATAGAAATATAGTAAATCTCACTTCTAGAAAAAAAAATTTTCCATTTATGGATCAATTTGAATAGTAGATTATTACCTCGTAAAAGCTTGTTAGGCCAATCGGAATCTGCATCTTATATTATATTAAGGGAAATTTGAAATAAACTAGAGGGGTTGTCGTCTAGCTTGGTATGATGCCAGCCTCGGGCGCTGGAGGTCGTCGGTTCGAATCCGACCAACCCCATAGTTCGTTCTCTAATCGGATTCACCAATTAAGGTGCACATGCGAAATTTAGAAAGTATTACTTCCAAATGGAACAATATTTTAATTGTGGTACCAACGAAGGTAGCTGGAATGCCAAAAAGTATGAATTCTGGAACAATCGTTATGATAATGCTAATTTTGATATCAGTATCACTACTTGGCTACCTACATGAAGCTAAAGGTTACACAAGAGTTGATGATACAAGTAGTGGGGGAGGTACCATTACTTGTCCTACAGGTGAGCAACATGAAGGAGCTATCTCTATTTCCTCAACCTCTACTCCATCTATGAGTGGTTATTATGACATTGTTATTGCGACAAATGGTAGTAGCGCATTAAAATCTGGTGTTTTTGATTACGTCAAGATATATTCCTCAGGTGAATTTATCCTCAAGGGTAAAGAAACTCGGGACGATATCTGCGGCGGTTTGACTAATGTAGCTTCCATATCCATTGAAATAACAGGACAATGCGTTTCTAATTACTCCAACGAACCACCAACCATAGTAAAAATTAGGGCAGCGAATGGAGAAAAAGCAGATTTTCCTTCAGCACCAAATTGTAGTTAACATCAAATTCGACCAACCCGATGTAAGATAATAAACAAACTATAATTTTATTTATTGCGCAGAAATTCTATTGCCCTGTTACTGAATTTCCGACCTTGAACTATTTTATAACATTATTAGAAAACAAATATCCAACCGTATTAGTTCCACTCATATGCGGTTGCACTGAATTCTTCGGAAAAGATTGAGCCAACCA
>JAATVL010000168.1 GCA_014523525.1 Nitrososphaerales archaeon TH703
GGAATCCATAGTTGAAAACTTTCATAACACAACAAATATCCTGGTCTTATGCAGATATAACGATCAAATAAGACAGTTCAATGAAAAATATGGCGATAAGATTAGAGTTTTAGAGAATGTAGTTGACGGATTGGAGCTAATATCTATTGCCGATATCTTTGTTGGCGGGGGTGGCACAATGACTGCCGAATCGGCACTGCTCGGAAAACCGACTATTTCAATTTCACCGATCAAATTTTATGTTGATGATTATCTAGTCAAAACGCGTCTTATACGTAAGGTTGCAAATTCATCTCAAGTTGTGAAACTATTACGTCATATACAATATAATAATGCATATAAATTAAAACAAAAAAATCATGCTAATCGAATATTGATCCGAATGGAAGATCCAGTAAATAAGTTAATGAAAATTATTGATAGATTCGTAGCTTTATAAATCAGATATTCTATAAAAAAATGCCCGGCAGCCCGGTAGAGAATTAAAAACCGCTGAATGTAGTGGCCAAGCATAGAGGCCTTTGGAGCCTTTGACCCCAGTTCGAATCTGGGCCGGGCTAGTTCTAGTTTTAGTAAAATTTGTCTAGTACCAACAAATTGTAACATAAGGTTATACTGGATACAAACAATAATTTTTCTGCAGTACTGAGAATCATAATAGCTGACAAAAGATTGTATGGCTACATTAGAATAACTGCCTTACCTTTTTTCTTTAGTTTTTACATAAGATAACTTAGAGTTAAAACCTATCCAATAAATTCTTCAAGACTTGTACGATTAATGTACAAACTTTACTCTTAAAAATACGAAAATACTAATCAGAGATTATATTCTTTTGTAGTATCAATAAGTTCATTGATATTTGAAAAAAGCTGCAAAAATCTTAGCCCTTTTTCAGTAATTTTATACAAATGTTCTTCCTCTTCAAGTTTTATTAAATCATTTTCGAGCATTATGGACAAATATTTTTTGAGCTGATAATGAGAGAGAAACGATTTGTACATGATTGTTGTTATTCCAACTCCTTTGGGGTTATTTGCAGATTGTAAAATTGACGCAAAAATATCTGTCCGGCTTCTGTATTTCATTTTTAATGCTTTTATAAAACACAATCAATTTTAATATGTCTTATGGATGTCCCTACATGCACTTATTACATGCGACCTTTGGGAAGCTAATGTAAAAAGTAATAAGCAAATAAAATTATTACTTTTTCAGGATTGGAAGACACCCAAATCAGATACAAGATAACTCAATTATCCGATAATGGTATTAACATAACACTGTCTCTAATTGAAGATATCGAACTAGAATCTGTGTCGCAACAACAACTAATGCTAGAAGCTATTGACAGATCGATATCTGATGAAGAAGTTAAGAAGCAGATAAAACCGATTCTTGAGGCCATTCTGCGATCCCAACCTCAAACTGTTATCAAGACTTATCCTAAGACAGTAATTCAGATTAATATGTCTAAAAAAGAATACGAAAAACTAGGCAGCCCAGTCGTGGGAAACAAGATTCTGATTGATATGAAAGCTGATACCAAATAGTATGTCTAGCACTTCTGACTGAGATATTGTATTCTAATATGGCATTACCTTATCGAAAACTGGATAATTAATTCAGTTTAATGGAGATATGATGGCATAATAAATTTCAAAAACTACACGGTGTACATTATGCCACCGGATACTATTGGAACTGCATCTATGTTAGCAACTTCTTTTATCCTAGCTATCAAAGCATTGAACCAAAGGCTATCAATTCCCTGACTCCAGATCGTTATCTTCTTGTAATCTCTTTTAACCCCATCATTAAAAAAACCGTTACAATCTTCTACAGTGATATTGTTATACTTTTGACTTATTTCATCAATCAACCCTTCAGCCTGATTTACAAGGTATACTATTGTTAGCGTGGGAAAAGGAATAGTATTCGAAGCTGTTGAAGAAATATCCTCTGCCATCCTATTTCAAGTAATTATTTTAATAAGATCAATATCTTGTTTTCGTAGTAATTCCGGCATTGACAGTCTGCTTATTAGCTTAGTTTCCACATAGGTTGATAATTTGACCTAAACACAGATATATTTCTGGCTTATTAGATCTTCTTCTATGAATGATGTTGATTTCTTGAATAGACTGTTGGCAATAAATCCATCTTTGAGGTTTTCAGGATTGGTCGAAAAATCTGGCCACCTGTGTGGGAGTGTAATTCGACAGGGAATTAGTGAACATCTTAAAGGCAGAAATCCAGAAATAAGTTATACTCAATCGGCGTATATAGTTGAATTGAGGAAGATATTTGAGAATGAGTTGGGGAGCCTTAATTCAGTTATTTACATCTATGATAAAGTAGTAATGTTTAGTATTCCAATAAAAAATCACATAGTTGTTTTTTCAACGGATAGGAATATCAATATTGATCATGTCTTTCAACAAGCACAATCCTTCATAAAGAATGCTGAAACCGAGTTAGACATTGCGCTTGATGTCAAAAATATTGCTCAGGACAAAAAGGAGAGTGTCAGGAATTTGTATGATTCTGGAATATCTGAAGAAATGATAGCAGAACAGCTTGACCTAAATTTAGCGACTGTCAAGAGCTTGATAAAAATCATTACGACAAAATAGTTCATTACCAATTTTATAATCAGCTAATCTTCTAGTCATGTAACAAATTTGAAGTTGACTAACTACTAGACGATTGAATCCTAGCCATACGCATTCATTTCGCTTTCTGTGTCCTGGGTCTTTATCTTGGTTATCTCTTTTTCAATTTTTTCTGCTTCTTGTAGGAGCAATGGTACATCACATGACACCCCTGGAACAAGCCGACTTATTGTTGTAGATAACTCTGCTGCAGCTCTAAAATCAGGAATTCCTTCTATAATTTTTACCAACAGTATTATCACATCAATGCCTAATTGCGTGCTTTGATTTAAGAGAACTGCTGGAATCCCTCCTATAGTGCCATTTATTAGTAATGTAATTTTAGAATCTTTTAGCCTGTTTCTTGCTTGTGCTGTATTGCCAATCCCTGCAATTGAATATTCAGTTGAATTAACATCTTTTGTTTGCTGAGGGTTAACTATATTGCTTGAGCTAATGATAAGATCACATTCGTTATCTCTTGCCCAATTTAACATTGTGTTTCCAACGAGGAAGTAAAGCGATGGGTCTATGCTTATTTCTGAGATAAAAATTGACGTCTTCAACTCTTCATTAGCATATATCCTCACTGGAAAATAAGGAACAGAATTCCTGATTACAGATAGCTGAGAAAAATAAGATGATTCTATCGTTGCGATTAATTGCGTATTAATTGAGTGTAAAATACATTCAGACGCAATGGTATTAGTAATGCCAGATGTGGCAAAGCCATCTATCACTGTTCCACCCTTAAGATTCATTTTTTTTAGAGTTTTAATCACGACCGTCTGAGAATTTGACATAAATTAAATCTAAAGACACTGATTTAAGAATCTTAACGTACCGATTGGAAGAATCAATCAGCATTCTTAAATTATCCGTATCAAATGCAATATCCAATCTTAGAATGTAAGTAAGCTTAGGATTTTTTCGAATTTCTCATAATTCATGTCCCTTTTATAGTCCCTAATACATTTCATGATAAGTTCACTGTCCTTATCAATTGAACCTTTGAGTTTGCTAAATATTGGACCATGTAGAAATATCGACTGACAAACGCTAGTTACATTACTGGCTCTCCTACCTGTACTAGATGATTCAAAATCCACAATTGTCGGTTTCCCTCCTTCTGATACTATTATGTGACGATCAAGTCTATTCAGCTGACCATGATCAAGTTTAAGGCAGTCTAGAACAAAACATTGTTGAAGGATAGAAGCAGCACATTTTAGAATTCTATCATTTGCAGCCTTTTTTGAACCATACCAATCTACAATATTGAAACCTCTGACAAATTCCATTAATATAAAATTTTCAGAAAAATTTACTAGAAAAGGACCAATCCCCATGGAATTTGCAGCCGATTGATATACTACCTCATCATACATGTTGGCTCTATTTGCATCCGTTCTCCTTATCTTTAAAACAAAATATTTCTTCCTGTATTTAACTAATGTCACCAAACCAACAGAGCCTTTACCAAGTATGCATATTCTGTGTAATTGAACTTTACCAAATGAGAATACAGAGTTAATATCCAAGGTTAACAACTCTTCCATCCTGCTGTCATAAGTATTTTCATCAAATAAGGGATAAGTTAGCAAAAGTTTTAGACTTTCCCTATTTTCACTGTCTAATAAATTCTCCATCACGAACCATATGATTAATAGCACTGTAAATAAAACTACTCAACTTTTTCTCATTTCCTATATAAATAGAATAACCATTTTTAAGATCCAGTGAAATGCCAATAGGCCTTCCTGATTCAATGTCGTTTTGAATTATTTGGTTTGTATGTTCTTTTATTGACGTCTTCTCTCTCTCTTCAATACTTACGATTGTCATATCGTCGGTCCATGTCATAATAGATTTCTCTCCCCTTTTCTTGATAAATGAATCTGTTTCGTTTTTTAGAAATATTTTAGGTCCCACATTCAGATTTATTTTTGGGAGATTTGTATATTTTATCATAAAAATGAATGCTGCCTGTTCCTGTTCATCAGTAAAACAAAATTTCTTGATTATTTCAAATCTTGCATTTGCTAGTTGCTTTGAGATGCTAGTTAGTTTCTTCTTAAGCTGCCCCCACAATATATCGGGGCTTCTTAACTGGATTTTGAAATCAATTATTAACAAATTTGATTTGATATCACTTATAATTTTTGTATTAGACCTGCTCGATTTCATAAAAAATTTCGTGGAAGGTGCTTTTAGAAAAAGTCTTGAGGCCAGCACAAATTTTGCAAGACACTCTGCTGAAATTGCGGCTCCCAGGTTTCTATTTGAATCAATGGGATCAATTATTATTATGGGACTTCGAAATTTTTCGATTGCGCTTTGGTCTGGCGATTCAAGTGAAACAATGTAGTTTGGTGTGAGTTCAGCAAATGTTTGGAGAACATTTCTGAATGAGCCGTATTTCAAAATAAGTACTTCTGTTACATACCCACTAAAACCTGAAACGGATATCTGAGAACCATATATCCCAATTGATTTTAAGAATCTTTTTAGCACCCTGACTTCACTTTTCAAAAATTCGTTTAACTTCGTCTCCATGAAAATAGTATGAAATGGAGATCTGTCTGCGGCACTTTTCCATTTACTTAGCTGAACCTTGTAACATGGTACTATGTTTATTCTTATTCCATCTACCTTCCCCTCAACATACGGATGTTCAGAATATCGTAAATAGGGACTGTATTTTTTCAAAGCATGGAAACCTACCGATTTACCTAGTTCTTCAAATTCATTTCGTTCTACTGTCGGTTCTATCATTACAAAAAAGTCTATGTCAGTATCAATTTCAAGCCACGTACCTTTGGCAAACGAACCGCCAACTATCACCTTTAAGATTCTCTTGTCATTAAAGTTCATTATTCCTTTCTGAATTGCTTTTGATATTTTTTCTAACTCGTTCTGTTTTGATTTTGGTGGAAATGAGGATTCTGATATCATTCGTGTAACTTCATCTATACTATTCATTTGCCCTTCACCGAAATTATGTTCTCATATATAGGACCATGTGATGTAGTCATGCTCTTTTTTACAGAAATTGTATCAATTCTATCACTAATAGTAAAATCGGATTCAATGTATTCTTGATTCAAATTTAGGGAAACCTTCTTTGTTCTAAATAGTGTTATGTGTGGTATTATCTCTTTTTCTATTTCTTTTTCTAACTTTAAGTCTAATTCTATTAATTTAGATATGATGTTATCTGACATCTCGTTGAATGCGAGCCCTGTAGCTTCATCCAATCCGAGCCAAACGACTTTAGCATGATTATTATTTGGAAACGCTCCTATCTTGCCATAATTAATTTTATATGAATGAAAGTCAATCTCAGAAATTTTGGTAACTATCTTATCAAGTATCGAGTTGTTAACTTCGCCAAAAAATACAAGCGTAAAATGAAAATTTTCTGGCCGCACCAGTTTTAAATTTTTATTATCCAAATTCCAATAGGAGACCAAATTTTGTTGAATCTTTTGAATTTCATTTTTTCTATAAATATCTGCGGCGACAAATACTCTTTGCACAGCAACAAATTATCTAATTAACTTATATTAAAATTTGAACAAATCTATACTTAGAGTACGACTTGCCAGTATACGATTCAATTTATTGAAATTATCGCTAATCTATAGCAAATAATAAATAATTTACTAAAATTCATTCTGAGTATGTTATTTGGAAGGAATAAGATAAAGGATGGCGATTATGTTTTTGTATCTCAAGAATATTCTGAAAAAATAAGGCTTATTATTGGAAGAATAATTTCTTTAACTGATTCAATCGCGAGGATCAGAGGCTCATATGTTATTCCATTAGGGCTGATAGAAAAAGTTTCTTCCGGAAGAGGTGAGGGAAGACCAAGAGAGGTTCTCCAAAATCCCGATCCAAATAATTGTATTTTTATGTTAATAGATAATGTTGAAACAGGCAATTTTGATGAGGAAATTGATATTAACTCTTCAA